>JAILEN010000122.1 GCA_024687655.1 Lachnospiraceae bacterium
GGACTGGAGCATGACTGCAGATTCGTCGAGGATTTTATAGAGGATATCGGTACAAAATGGAGCCTGGCCAGAAAGTATGACGCCATAGTGGTGGATGAGGCACAGTTTCTGACCGAGGAGCAGGTGGACTGGTTTTCCGAAGTTGTAGACCGGGCCAATATCCCGGTCATCTGTTACGGACTCAGGACCGACTTCCAGAGTAAGGTCTTTCCGGGTAGCAAGAGGCTTTTGGAGATCGCCGACAAGATCGAGGAGGTCAAGACAGTCTGCTGGTGCGGGCGCAAGGCTACCAACAACGCCAGGATCAAAAACGGCAAGATCGTCCGCAGCGGTGATCAGGTGGTGATGGGAGGAAACGAGAGCTACACCGCCCTGTGCAGGATGCATTTTAAAATGGGCGTCCTTTCCTACGAGGACGAAAAGAAATCGGAATGGGATTAACAGTGACATACCCCTATATTGGGGTATGTTTTTTATTTAACACTAAATAATGTGGTTTTGCTCTTGTTATTATTCGAAATTTATTATATAATATCGTCCGGAACAATGTTGTATGGTTTCAGACGGTGTGTAAAGTAGATGGGGCATACCCGATGAGATCGCTTAGTATCCCGTTGAGTAGGAGGGGAGACATGAAAAAAAGAATCATTTCACTTGTGCTTGCTGCGACGATGATGTTCTCACTTGCAGCATGCGGTGGCGGTGGAAACACCGGTAATACTGGTTCTGGGGATGGCGGTGCTTCAGGCGCTACCACAGATGTCGCTTTCGTTACAGACGTTGGTAACATCGACGATCATTCCTTTAACCAGTACTCTTGGGCAGGAGTCCAGCAGTTTGCCAGTGACAATGGTCTCACAGCTAACTATTATCAGCCTTCAGAGGACTCTGATGCAGCTCGACTTGAGCAGATGGACAATGCAGTTAATGACGGTGCCAAGGCAGTAGTTATGGCAGGTTACCTTTTCGGAGGATCACTTGCTGAGGCTCAGGACAAGTATCCTGACGTTCAGTTTATCGCACTTGACGTATCTACAGGCGACCTTGAGAACCCCGGCAAGAACACTGCACTTATCACCTATCAGGAAGAGCAGGCAGGTTATCTCGCAGGTTATGCGGCAGTTACAGACGGCTACAAGGAGCTTGGCTTCCTTGGAGGCATGGATGTACCTGCAGTTGTTCGCTATGGTTATGGTTTTGTTCAGGGTGCTGAGCAGGCAGCCAAGGATAATGGCGTTTCTGACGTCCATGTCAAGTATTGGTACTGCGGCGGTTTTGCACCTACAGACGATATCAAGGCCAAGATGGACAGCTGGTATTCTGAGGGCACAGAAGTCGTATTCGCTTGCGGCGGCGGTATCTATCTTTCAGCTATCGCAGCAGCAGAAGCCAACAACGGCAAGGTTATCGGCGTAGACGTTGATCAGAGCGCAGATTCCGATCTGATCATCACATCCGCCATGAAGGCCCTTTCCAATTCCGTTATTCTTGCTCTTACAGACTGCAAGGACAACGGTTGGAAGTTCTCTGACGCCTATGCAGGCAAGGAGACCAAGCTGGGTGCGGCTGATGACTGTGTAGGTCTTCCCATGGAAAACTCCAAGTTTACCACTTTCTCACAGGATCAGTATGACAAGCTGTTTGCATCCCTTAAGGATGGCAGCCTCGTAGTTGACAATGCTATCGACGCTGATATCGCAGCTTCAGTTTCAACAATTTCTGTTGATGTTCAGCAGTAGAAAATAATTGTACGATAGTACAATTGTTTTCACGAGCAAAAATACGAAGTATTTTCGCGAGTTTTCAGGTTTAAAAAATTTGGGGTGCTTGCGTTATATTGCAAGCACCTCTATTTTTTTGTAAAATTATAAAGATCCTTCGCTACGCTCAGGATGACATGACGTACCGGTCATTCTGAGCGAAGCGAAGAATCCATTATGGAAAAGAGGGAGGAGAAGTAATTGGCGGATGATTATGTGATCGAGATGCTCCATATTACCAAGGAGTTTCCGGGGATCAAGGCTAATGACGACATCACACTTCAGCTTCGGCGTGGTGAGATCCATGCCCTGCTGGGAGAAAACGGTGCCGGCAAAAGTACCCTGATGTCGGTGCTTTTCGGTTTGTATCAGGCAGAGTCGGGGGAGATCAAAAAGAACGGTCAGACGGTTAAGATCAACGACCCCAACGACGCCAACAGACTTGGCATCGGTATGGTGCACCAGCACTTCAAGCTGGTGGAGTGTTTCACGGTTTTGGACAATATCATTTTGGGAGTGGAGGATACGAAAAACGGCTTCCTTCAGTACGACGAGGCCCGTAAAAAGGTTATGGCGCTTTCGGAAAAGTACGGACTGAAGGTGGATCCCGATGCGCTTGTATCTGATATTTCCGTTGGAATGCAGCAGCGTGTGGAGATATTAAAGATGCTCTACCGCGATAACGAGATCCTCATTTTTGATGAGCCTACTGCGGTACTGACACCCCAGGAGATCGATGAGCTGATGCAGATCATGCGCGGCTTTAAGGAGGAGGGCAAGAGCATCCTCTTTATCACCCACAAGCTCTCCGAGATCATGGCTGTGGCCGACAGGTGTACGGTGCTTAGAAAGGGCTGCTACGAGGGTACTGTGGATGTGGCATCCACTACTAAGGAGGAGCTGTCAAAAATGATGGTTGGCCGTGACGTGGAGTTTACCGTTACCAAGAGGTCAGTGGAAAGGGGAGAGACCATTTTATCTGTCCGTGATCTGGTGGTGGCCAGCAAGGCTCATGACAACAATGCAGTAAAAAAGGTGAGTTTCAATGTTCATGGCGGTGAGATAGTATGTATCGCCGGTATCGAGGGCAACGGACAAACGGAGCTGGTATACGGGCTGACGGGCCTGGAGCCGGTGAAGGAGGGCAGTATCACCCTTTGTGGCATGGATATTACAAATGCACCCGTCCGACAGAGAAATATCTCCGGTATGAGCCACATCCCCGAGGACAGACACAAGCATGGTCTTATTTTGGACTACACCCTTGAGCAGAACCTGGTGCTGCAGAGATATTTTGAGCAGCAGTTCCAGGACCACGGCTTTATCAATTCGGGTGAGGTCAGAAAGTATGCCAACAAGCTTATCGACAGCTTTGACGTCAGGTCCGGTCAGGGACCCGTGACCGTGGCGCGTTCCATGTCGGGAGGCAACCAGCAAAAGGCCATCATTGCCCGTGAGATCGACAGGGAGCCCCAGCTTTTAGTGGCTGTACAGCCAACCCGAGGACTGGATGTGGGAGCCATCGAGTATATCCACAGGAGACTGGTAGAGGAAAGAGATGCAGGCAGGGCAGTGCTTCTGGTTTCTCTTGAGCTGGAGGAGGTCATGTCTCTTTCGGATCGTATTTTGGTAATGTATGAGGGCGAACTGGTGGGTGAGTTTGACAACACCGTATCCACCGATGAGCTGGGCCTGTATATGGCAGGAGCTAAGAGAATGGAGGTGAAGGCATGAAAAAGAATAATCAGATGCTTGTAGGCATCATTTCATCCGTTATCTCCATAGCAGTCGGATTGCTTTTCGGCTTCATCCTGCTTTTGATCCTCAATCCCGCAAAGGCGGGGATGGGTATGGGCACCATGCTCACCACGGCCTTTTCAAATATGGATCAGTTCGGCAAGATGTTCTATCAGGCAGCCCCTCTTTTGATGTGCGGACTGTCGGTGGGCTTTGCCTTCAAGACGGGACTTTTCAATATCGGAGCCTCCGGTCAGTATACCATCGGTGCATTTTTTGCACTCTTCGGAGCCATAGGGTTGCAGCTGCCCTGGTGGGCATGCCTGCTCCTTTCCTGTGTGGGTGGCGCCATCTGGGGTATATTCCCGGGGCTTTTCAAGGCTCTTTTCAATGTTAACGAGGTTATCACCTCTATCATGTTCAACTGGATAGGCATGTATCTGGTTAACCTGCTTTTGGCCAATATGCCATTTATGCTTTCGGCATATTACGGAGTGGGTACCACGGATCGTACGGCGGCTCTTTCCGACGCCAATCCCTCCGCCATCATTCCCACCGGCGGGCTGAACCACATTTTCGGCAATTCCAGCTGGATCAACATCAGCATGTTCATAGCCGTGGCAGTGGCCATTTTAATGTGGGTCATCCTGGATAAGACCATCTTCGGATATGAGCTCAAGGCCTGCGGTTTTAATAAAGAGGCTTCCCGGTACGCCGGTATAAATGCCAACCGCAACATCGTGCTTTCCATGATCATCGCCGGTGCACTTTCCGGACTGGGTGGAGGCATATATTACCTGGCCGGTACCATCCAGTATGTTTTGGAAAAGTCGATCCTTAGCATGGGCTTTGATGGTATCCCGGTGGCGCTTCTGGCTAACTCACATCCCATAGGCACTATTTTCTCGGCGCTTTTTATCAGTTATATCAAGGTGGGTGGTTCGGCCATGCAGCCCAACTTTTCATCTGAGACCATCAATATCATTATTTCGGTCATCATCTACCTTGCAGCCTTTGCGCTTTTAACTAAGATAATCATCGCAAAGTTTTTGCAAAAGAGTGACAAAAAGGAGGTGAAGGCATGAGCGTATTAGCCAACATCATTTCTCTTACGGTTATTTTTGCGGTGCCTTTGCTCCTGGTGGCTTTGGGCGGCATGTACTCAGAGCATTCGGGTGTTATCAACCTGGCTCTTGAGGGCATCATGGTCATAGGTGCTCTTTGCGGATGCTTTTTGCTCCGTTCCTTTGACCTATCCGGTTTTGGTCCCGCACATCCCCAGCTGGCCATGTTTCTGGCGGTGCTGGTGGCAGCGGTTTCCGGTATGATCTTTTCACTGCTTCTGGCCTTTGCAGCCATTAATCTCAAGGCTGACCAGACCATCGGCGGTACGGCCCTTAACATTTTTGCCCCTGCCTTTGCCATTGTTATCACCTGGGCGGTACAGGGACAGGGACAGACCACCATCCAGATCCCTACCTGGATACGCATTACACAGGAGACCTTTGGTATGGAAAAAACAGATGGCTTCTTTGCCACCATGTTTTTCAAGTATCAGTATCTGACCACCTTCATTGCGGTGGTGCTGTTTATCGCAGCATGGCTTCTGATGTACAAGACCCGATTCGGACTCAGACTCCGTGCCTGCGGTGAGCATCCCCAGGCAGCTGATTCCGTGGGTATCAATGTAT
Source organism: Lachnospiraceae bacterium (assembly GCA_024687655.1). Classification (GTDB taxonomy): domain Bacteria; phylum Bacillota; class Clostridia; order Lachnospirales; family Lachnospiraceae; genus JAILEN01. The sequence goes on from JAILEN010000122.1 coordinate 5,189, forward strand.
ATCAGATGAGATATGCTGGAGTTATCATTTCAGGATTTTTGGCAGGTATCGGCGGACTGGCCTATGTCATAGCCGTTGGATCCGGCTTTTCATCCAGTGTAGGAGGCTACGGTTTCCTGGCTCTGGCGGTTATGATCTTCGGTAACTGGAAGCCCTTCAATATCCTTGGCTCTGCGTTTATTTTCGCACTGTTCAAGGTTATTGCGGCTTACAATTCATCCATTCCGTTTTTGCCGAAGTTTGAGGGGCTCAAGGATCAGTCTTCACTATATCAGATGTTGCCTTATATAGTGACCATGATAGTCCTGGTATTTACCTCCAAGAACTCCAAGGCACCCAAGGCAGAGGGTATCCCCTACGACAAGGGAAGTCGGTGATCTCCTGTCATCCTGAGCATAGCGAAGGATCCTATAGTATAGAAGATGGAAAATGCAGGGCAGACATTCATCCGGAAGTTACCTGACTTCCTGATAATTGTACTCACTCATCCCTGAGGAGGGATGGAGTGCCATATCAGATGTGATAAAAACAGCTTCTATACCGGGCGTGGACTCGACGTAGTCCATGCCCTTTTTAAGTCCCATGGAAAAGACCATGGTGGAAAGGGCATCCCCGTCCACGGAATCATCGGAGATGATGGTGACGGAGTAGAGACCGTTATCCACGGGGTAGCCCGTTTTGGGATCTAAAATATGATGATAGATCTTATCGCCGATCTTGAAATATCTCTGATAAACCCCTGAGGTCACTACACTTTTATCCCTGACCTGCAGGGTGCAGGCGGGAGTGGAAGTATCAGAAAAGGGCTTTTGTATACCTACGGTAAACATATTCCCGTCAGGCTTTTCTCCTATTATATAGACATTGCCACCCAGACTGATGGAAGCGGAGGTGACACCTTCTTCCATGAGATAGTCGCGAAGCTTGTCTGCAATATAGCCCTTGGCTATGCCTCCCAGATCCAGGCGGGTGTGAAATGTGCTGCCGGATCCGTTTTCCACAAGGGCAATGGTGTTGTCATTTATCACCACCTGTCGGTAGTCCACGGTTTTTATCGCTTCCGAGATCGCAGCCTCCTCCGGGAGGATTGCCTCATCCGAATGAAAGTCCCAGAGATTGGATACCGCGCCGATGGTCACGTCAAAACTGCCACCGGAGAGCTTTCCGTACTCCAGGGCTTTTTCCATTATCTCAAGGGTGTCACTGTGCACTGCCATGGGATTAGATATGGACTCATTTACTATGGTAACATCGGAGTTGAGCTGCTCATTGGAAAACATATCATCATATTTTTTTATCATCTCCATGCAATGCTCCAGCTGTTTTTCATCACCGTCGTAGAGCCTGATGGTGATCACCGTGTCCAGTCTGAAGTCCGTTTTTTCCACATAGTCATTTGTGTTTTTATATGAACAGCCCATGAGTGAAAACAGGGTGATCATTATGATCATGGATGAGAGCAATTTTTTCATGGTATATCCTTTCGATATAATTTTTATTGTATTCTATATTAGACTAATCAGAACGTTATTTCAATGTATTTTAAGCGGGTATTCCAGTCTCCATTGTGGTAATGTATTAAAGGATTGTTTTCGATTTTATACAGCAAAAAAATGCTAATGCGAGTATAATTTACCTTGTACTGCATAACGGGCTTCATGTATTTTAGGGGAATTCTTTTTTTATTTTCTTTAAATGCCTGTGAGTTAAATTCGGTACATTTTTACCATTTGTATATATGTTTTTTAGGAGAGTGCTTGACTTATGAAAAAAAGCTTGGCTTATCGTTTTTGCGCGTTTTTTTTGGCTGCGGCCGTAGCTGTGACCAGTGTTGATATGACTGCATTTGCCCAGGAGCCGGAGAGTTCCCAGGCGACTGATCCCATACCCTCAGACCCGGCATCAGGGGAAGGTGGTTCTGCAGACAATTCATCGGGAGATGGTAACACTACACCCGGATCCACGGGAGATGGTGTGCCTGCAAATGTTGATCCTGAGGGGACTTCAGGCAACAGTGATCCTGCCAATGAGGGCGCAGGAGAGGGTGCACCCTCTTACGGGACCACTGACGGCACATCTACTGACGGTACAACGGGAGACGGCAACGCTTCAGGCGATGGAAATACCGAGGGTGATGGTACAGCTTTAAGAGGTGCATTAAGAGGAGTACAGGCAGATAATGAGAATCTGACATATGATCTTGGCGTAAAAAATACAGTTTCCACAGGGGGCTTTACTTCCACACGTGCAGTTATCACTGAAGATGGCGCACTGGATTATGATCAGGCACCTCATTTCACCTATGGTGATTCCATAGAGTTTTCTTTTACAAATCAAAAAAACGACAGTGATGCTTTGGAAAAGGTTTACTGTGTTTCACCATTGGGTTGGGACGATCATGGGAATGTGGACCTGGGCTTTCATACTACCGTTGTTGAAAATGGAAGTACTGTTGTCCTGCCTGCAGGAGAATATGGTCTGTTTATGAAATCCTCAAAAACTGAGGATCTGGGACGCAGTACAGATGGTACCTATGCCTGGCCACACTTCATTCTGCGTATAGTTTCTGCCACTCTGAGTAAGCCTGAAAGTGCTGTTTGGGCTGAAAAGGGCGTGGCTTCCTGGTCGCCTGTGGATAAGGACATGGACGGCAGGACTGTCAACGCAGACATGCTCAGATATAATATCACTTTGTACAAGGATGGAAATCCTGTGGGTGATACAAAACATACCGACGAAACCAGCTATAACCTGACTGAAGATATAGAGCACTTCGGTTATGGTAATTATACCTTTACGGTGACAGTATCCGAAAACGATCTCCATGGACATAATCTGGAGGAATCAGCTGCTGTCACTTCGTCAGGATATGTGTATGGTGATGAGACGGCACCTGTAATAAAAAAGTATAAAGCAAATAAAGATGATCAGCTTGAAGCAAAAGTATCCGATGCGGGCAGCGGTATCAAAAGATATGCTTTCACAAATAAGGAAAACATCAGTGAGATCACTACCGGATCGGCTACAGGCATAAACTGCTGGATCGATGTTGATAATGCTCCCGGCGTTGAGATCTCAGCTACAATCGCACTTTCCGATACCAGAGGCGGTAATATCAGATTCGTGGCTGAGGATAATTCGGGAAATACCGTAACAAGTGAGGCTATCCCCGTATCCTGCCTCCAGCTTAACAACTATTTTGTAAATGATAATCTCACCCCTCATGTCACCTGGTATGCAGGGACATATGAGAGTATCTCTCTGCCTGAAGCAAATGCCATGACTCGATTGGGCTACAGTTTTGAAGGGTGGTATTTCAGTGATCACAAGACTCAGGTGGACAGTGTAAGCATAGCTGAAAATGGTACCATTACACCCGGCAACAGCCTTATCATTTATGCAAAATGGAGTTTCTGCGGAAGTATTGTGGACCAGTCACAGGATATTAATGTCACCTATGACGGTACGGAACGCGAAATAAGCGCTTCCGTAAGTGAACAGACCACATACAGGGCCATCAGCTGGAGCTGGTATAAAAAGCATGGAGATGCCTGGCAGGCTACCGGAGATACCACAGCTGCAAAGACCGTAAAAAACGTCAGTGACAGCGGAGTATACCATGCGGTTGCGACTCTTACAGTGTCAGACGACAATGGTGCCGATAAAAATATCGAAATAGTATCAAAAGATATTAATGTCACCATTAACCCCCGTCCCTTAACACTGGATGTTTCTCATGCAAATATTCATTATCTGGATCCTGTCCCCACAGAGTTTTCCTATACTCTCGCCCAGGGGCAGTCTCTGGTGGAGGGTGATGTTCTTTCTGATACAACAAATGGATTATCTGTAAGCACGGACTACCATTATGGTGATTCCGCCAAAGATACCGCATATGTGATCCATGGTACCACTACTGTTGTAGGAAACTACAGTGTGACGGTTACTGACGGAAATCTTATGGTAGAAAAGAGAAATCTGTCCGATGATGATGTCACAGTAGAGCTGTCTGAAGATAAATTTACATATGACGGACTGGAAAAGACACCCAGTGTAACCAGTGCATCTATATCAGTTTCAGGACAGACATATGATCTAAATAGTGAAACTGATTATGACATTTCCTACACGGACAATGTGAATGCAGCTAAAGACGATACGGCAGTTGTTCTGGAGCTGAAGGGCAATTTTACGGGAAGTGTAAAAAAGACTTTCACCATCGAAAAGGCAACCTATGTTGCCTCCATCAGCATGGCAAAAGATAAGTGGACCTATGGAGAGACTGCGCCTGTAATAAGTGTGTCTGACAGTCACGGAACCCCTGTTTATCATTATAAAAAGGGCGATACAGAGCTTTCCTCCATGCCTAAGGACGCAGGTGCCTACAGTGTCTGGGCCGTGATTCCCGAGTCTGACAATTATAACAGTGTACAGACTGAGCCTGTGACATTTACAATTGAAAAAAGGAAGATTGAGATAACTGCCGACAGTCGTGAGTGGACCTATGACGGCAATTCACATACGGCAGGTACCTATAAGATGACAGGGACCTTTGCCGGACAGGATGCATTTAAATATGTGAAAGTATCCGGTGAGATCACTGATGTGGGAGAGGTGGATAATACTATCGAATCTGCCCTTACCACATCTACCAAGGCA
>JAILEN010000126.1 GCA_024687655.1 Lachnospiraceae bacterium
TTATCTCGGCAGGTAGCTTTTTTTTTACCATTGGGCTATAGCCAAGGGGTAAGGCACGGGACTTTGACTCCTGTATTCGTTGGTCCGAATCCAACTAGCCCAGATTTTCTTTTAGGCGATAGAAATACAGCTTAAAAGTATAAACCAATATTTCTTTTGGCTAGCTTGAACATAGCTAAAAAGTAAACAATTTTTTTTATGAGACACTAGCTCAGTTGGTAGAGCACTTGACTTTTAATCAAGTTGTCGGGGGTTCGATTCCCCCGTGTCTCACTACATTGATTTATCACGTTATCACGCTAAATATACACTTAAAGTCATCTGTAGCCGGGTGGCTTTTTTCATTGCAATTCAAAGACAATCGTTGTATAATATCGATGTTTGTGGGCGATTTTACAGAATTGGTGAAATCAGCCCACGATATACGTAGAATAAGAGGTGATAGATTTTGAATCCAAAGACAGTCAGGTATATTATCAAGCGTCTTATCCTGGCGGTTTTTACCGTCTGGGTAGTCATAACGCTTACATTTTTTATCATGCACGCGGTTCCCGGCGGACCGTTCCAGTCTGAGAAGGCAGTTTCTCCTGCCGCACAGCACGCTTTAGAGGAAAAATACGGTCTGGATAAGCCACTGATGACTCAGTATTTTACTTATCTTACTGATGTTATCCAGTTCAGGTTCGGGCCTTCGCTCAAGCAGAGAGGTCGTATGGTCATCGATATCATCGGTGACGGACTCAAGACTTCTGCCAAGCTTGGTGTGATAGCGGCATTTTTGGCGCTGGCTATCGGTGTGGTTTTGGGGGCTGTTGCGGCCCTGAGGCGTAACACCGTTTTGGACCGTTTCATCATGGTGATCACCACGGCCTTCGTATCCATGCCTTCCTTTATAATGGGTTCACTGCTTCTGGTGGCATTTGCCATCAAGATCCATATGTTCCCTGCAAATGGTACCACGGCTGCAGGTCTGGTGCTTCCGGTAGTGACACTGATGCTTTATCCCATGTCCTATATCACCAGGCTCACGAGAAGCTCCATGCTGGACGTTCTGGGACAGGACTACATCCGTACCGCCAAGGCCAAGGGTGTGTCAAAGTGGCGCATCATTTTTGGTCACGCACTTAAAAATGCACTGACTCCGGTCATCACATATTTCGGACCCATGCTTGCGTACATCGTTACGGGTTCCCTGGTAGTGGAGCAGATCTTTGCCGTACCAGGCATCGGACGAGCTTTTGTACAGAGCATCATCAACCGTGACTACACACTCATCATGGGCACCACCATTGTGCTTGCCACGTTCATCGTTATCATGAACCTGGTCAGTGACATTTTATATAAGGTAGCAGATCCTCGAGTTAACCTCGAGTAGGCATAGAAAGGTATTGATACAGTATGTCAGCAGAAAGTAAAGTAAAAAGGAATCCTTTATCTCTGCAGGTCAACATGGATGATTTCATCCCGGCCACGGAGAGCGAAAAGGAATACATGGTTCAGATGCGTCCGTCTACCACTTTCTTTAAGGACGGCGTCAAGAGATTATCAAAAAACAAGGTTGCATCCATCAGCTTTTTCGTGATCATTTTCATCACACTTGCAGCCATATTCGTGCCCATGTTTTGGCCCTATGGTTATGAGCAGATGCTGGGTACCACTCCGGGACGTCCCGCAGATTCTTCATTTAACAATCTGCATCCCATGGAGTATTCCTCTACAGAGCTTCAGCTCATGGAGCAGGGGGAAAAGGTTTTTCCTCACCTTTTCGGAACGGACTCTCAAGGACGTGATTATTTCATCCGTGTAGTTTACGGTACCAGGATCTCACTGGCCGTAGGTTTCTTTGCATCCATCATCGTGCTGGTGATAGGTATTGTGGTGGGCTCCATTTCCGGCTATGCAGGCGGAGTTGTGGATATCATCCTCATGCGTATAGTCGATATCATTTACTCACTGCCGGATATGCTGATGGTCATCCTTCTGGCATCAGTATTGAGACAGACTCTGGATGCGGCCCTTGTGGGTACGCCTCTGGAGAAGATCGGATCCAATATCATTTCACTTTTCATAGTATTTGCACTTTTGTACTGGGTATCCATGGCGAGACTTATCCGTGGGCAGATTCTTTCCCTCAGGGAGCAGGAGTACGTACTTGCTGCGCAGACAGCAGGCGCCAAGGGCAGCTGGATCGTTAAAAAGCATCTGATCCCCAACTGTATCTCCGTTATCGTTATCTCCACGGCACTCCAGATCCCCAGTGCCATATTTACAGAGAGTTACCTGTCATTTTTGGGATTAGGTGTTAACGCGCCCATGCCTTCACTTGGTTCACTGGCGTCTGATGCACTTAACGGACTCAGCTCCTATCCTTATCGACTGGTTATACCGGCAATAGTGATCTCACTCATCGTGTTATCCCTCAATCTGTTTGGTGACGGACTTCGCGATGCATTCGATCCGAAGTTGAATGGATAATATAAGAGGAGATATATAATGGCACTTTTAGAAGTTAGAGATTTACATACATCATTTTTCACCGATGCAGGTGAGGTACGCGCAGTCAACGGCGTATCCTTCGACCTGGATCATGGCAAGGTTTTGGGAATAGTGGGAGAGTCCGGTTCCGGTAAGTCCGTTACAGCTTATTCCATCATGCAGATCCTTGCAGGCACCGGCAAGATCGTGTCCGGTTCCATCAAATACGACGGCAGAGAGCTGGTGGGAGCAGGAGAGGATGTGATGAAGGACATCCGCGGAAACAACCCCTCCCTTCTGTTCCAGGATCCCATGACCAGCCTAAATCCTACATATACCATCGGGAGACAGCTCATGGAGGCTATCATGCTCCATACCGACCGTAACAAGGAGCAGGCCTGGGAGCGTGCGGTTGAGATGCTCAAGCTGGTTAACGTGAACTCTCCTGAGAAGCGTATGAAGCAGTACCCTTATGAGTTTTCAGGCGGTATGAGACAGCGTGTTATGATCGCAATGGCACTTGCCTGCGAGCCCGACATCCTCATTGCTGACGAGCCTACCACCGCTCTGGACGTTACCATCCAGGCAGGCATTTTGGAACTGATGAAGGATATCCAGAAAAAGATGGGTATGGCCATCATAATGATCACCCATGACCTGGGAGTTGTGGCACAGCTTTGTGACGAGGTTATCGTTATGTACGCCGGTTCCATCTGTGAGCAGGGTACGGAAAATGAGATCTTTTACAATCCCTGCCACGAGTACACCAAGGGTCTCATGAGATCCATCCCTACGGTTGACAGTGACGGCAGCAGGCTGGAGCCCATCACGGGTACTCCCATCGATCTTTTGAACATGCCGGAGGGTTGTCCTTTTGCACCCCGTTGCGATGCGGCTATGAAGATCTGCCTCACTAAAAAATGTAAGCGCATCCAGATAAATGACATGCACCAGGCGGCTTGCTGGGTGAATGTTAAAAAGGCAGCAGAGGAGGGCAGACTGGATGGCCTCACCGCTGCCATGAGCGAAACTGAAAGAGAGGAGGCTTTGGATAAATGAGTGATAGTACCACTATGGATCAGGCAAAGCAGCCGATCATTTCGGTAAAGCATCTGAAGCAGTATTTTGATATAAACGACGGATTTTTCAAGTCCAGACCACTCAAGGCCGTTGACGATATTTCCTTTGATATAAATGAGGGCGAGACCCTGGGACTGGTTGGTGAGTCAGGCTGTGGTAAGACTACTGCGGGTCGTTCACTTTTACATCTGTATAAGCCCACGGCCGGTGAGATCTACTACCGTGGCAAGCTTATCAAGACAAAAGCTGATATCGCAGAGTTCAGGAAAAAGGCTACCATGGTTTTCCAGGATCCCTATTCATCACTGGATCCCCGTATGACCGTGGCAGATATTATAGGAGAACCCCTGGATGTTCATCATATGTATTCTTCCAAGGAGGAGCGCAGGGAAAAGATCCTGACACTGATGGAGCACGTGGGACTGAACTCCGAGCATGCTGCCAGATATGCCCATGAGTTTTCAGGCGGACAGAGACAGCGCGTAGGTATCGCCAGATCCCTGGCTGTGGATCCGGACTTCATCGTATGTGACGAGCCCGTATCCGCTTTGGATGTGTCCATCCAGGCTCAGGTCATCAACATGTTTGATGAGCTGCAGAACAAGATGAACCTGACATATCTTTTCATAGCACATGACCTTTTGGTCGTAAGACATATTTCTGACCGTATCGCGGTTATGTATCTGGGACATATGGTGGAGCTGGGCAAGGCCGAGGATGTTTATTCCAGACCTCTGCATCCCTACACCAGAGCACTTATTTCAGCAGTGCCCGTTCCGGATCCCAAGGTAGCTAAGGCCAACAAGCGTATCGCACTGACAGGTGAGATCCCGTCTCCTTTGGATGCGCCCAGCGGATGTCCTTTCAGGACCAGATGCAAGTATGCCACGGAGCAGTGTGCGGCTGAGGTTCCGGAGTTTAAGGAAGTGGAGACCGGACGTTTCTGTGCATGTCACAGGCTGGCCGAGATCACAGATTAAAAAGGGTTTAGTACCTTAAAAGGTATTGGATCATAAAAAGTGGTTTCCATGCAGGGCATGGAGACTATGAGGTATCCGTCAAATACGGATACAACAAGCTACGAAAGGAGAGGTTTTAATGAAAAGATTAGTAGCTCTTTTATTAGCCGGTACTATGATGTTTTCACTCGCAGCCTGCGGTGATTCAGCTAAGGATTCCGGCAATGCCGGCGCTGACAGCAGTGCTGAGGCAACAACTGACGGAGGATCGGCTTCAGGCGACGCAGAGCTCAATGTCTGCCTTGCATCCGAGCCCGCAACACTTGATCCTGCACTTAACAGCGCAGTTGACGGTGGTACAGTAGTTCTTCACCTTTTCTCAGGTCTTACAAAGTGGGAGAAGAAGGGTGATGGTCTTGAGATCGTTCATGACGGTATCAAGGACGAGCAGAAGACAGAAAACAGTGATGGTACAGTTACCTATACCTACACTCTTCGTGATGACATGAAGTGGTCTGACGGTGAGCCTGTTACTGCAGGTGACTATGTATTCTCATGGAACCGTGCTGCAGGCCCCGAGCTTTCAGCAGACTACAACTACATGTTTGACGTAGTCAAGGGATATGAGGAGATGTGGGAAAGCAAGGATTCAGGCGAGGTTGATGAGGACGGCAATCCAGTTCCCGAGTTCGTTAATCCTGATGCAAAGCTTGCTGTTGAGGCAACAGATGACACAACTCTTGTTGTAACACTTAATGTTGACGTTCCTTACTGGGAGGAGCTTATGGCATTCCCTGCTTACCTTCCCGTACGTGAGGATGTAGTTGATAACGATGGTGCATGGGCAGCAGATCCTTCCACTTATGTCTGCAACGGACCTTACACCATGACAGGCTGGGAGCACAACAGTGTTATCAACCTTACCAAGAACGAGAACTTCTATGATAAGGATTCTGTTACAATGCCCAAGCTCAACTTCTATCTTTCCGATGACCAGAACAACATGCTGACCAACTATCAGAATGGTGACTGGCAGATGATCGATGAAGTTCCCGTTAACGAGATTTCAGCACTTCAGCAGAGCTATCCTGACGAGTTCTTCAACGAGGGACAGGTTGGTACATACTATGTATGCTGGAACATCAACGAGGATATCCTTCCTGAGGGAAGTGGCCTTTCAGGCGTAGAGGCTGAGAGAGCACGCGAGGAGATCAGAGAGGCCATCACACTTCTCATCGATCGTCAGGATATCATCGATACCGCAGCGCAGGGCGGACAGATCCCCGCCTCTTCATTTGTTGCAATGGGTATCACGGATGCCGATTCCAGCCAGCAGTTCTATGAGAACGCCAACAAGGAAGCAGGCAATTCCTACATCGGATACTTTGATCCCTCTTCAGAGGCTATCCAGAGCAACTATGACAAGGCTATGGAGACACTGAAAAAGTACTATGAGTTTGACGGCACAAAGCTTACAAACTTCCCTGCCGTTACATATCTGTACAACACCTCCGAGGGTCACAAGGCCATCGGTGAGAAGATTCAGAACTCCCTTGCAAATGTCGGTATCAACATGAAGATGGAGAACCAGGAGTGGAACACCTTCCTTGAGACACG
>JAILEN010000132.1 GCA_024687655.1 Lachnospiraceae bacterium
GGCAGGAATTTACCTCGAGGATCTGTATGTTAAACCGGAGTTTCGGGGAAAGGGATTCGGAAAAGCAATTATGGAAAAGCTGGCGCTGATCGCCGTGGAGCGCGGCTGCGGACGCCTGGAATGGTGGTGCCTGGACTGGAATAAACCAAGTATTGATTTCTATCTTTCGATAGGCGCAGAACCTATGTCTGGATGGACGGTTTATCGGGTTGCAGGGGATAGATTAAAGCTACTTGCAAAGAAAACAGACGGATAAGTCAATGAGAACCGTCCCTGTTGACTTATTCCTTCTGAATGATTCAGTCCAATAAGGGCGAATCCCTATTCTTTCTCCTTAACACCATGGAGTAGAGGGGAGTCCCGCCGGCGGCTCAGCCGCCTTTCAGGCCGGGCTGCGGCTCGGACGCGCCACCGGCGCCTCCTCTCGGGGCTTTGCCCCTCGGCCTTGCCGTTCGACTCCCCTCTATTTTCGTTACACAATAAAGACCGCATCTTATGCGGCCTTTTGTGTAAGTGGAGTAGAGGGGAGTCGAATTATACCGCAAAATAGCGCAAAATAGCGTGTTTACAGCGTTTTCCGATTTTTCAATCTCTAAAAAGTGATAACGTGTTATCACTATTTATCAATGGTTTATCACTGCTATGCAACATGAAATGCAACACGCACAATTAGAAAATCGTAGAGGGGTTGTAGAGGGGTAAGGGCGGCATTTAACCGCCCTTTAATTTTTCACGGGTGGCACTTCCCACGATCCCGTCCACCGCTAAACCATGCGCAAACTGAAACGCCTTGATTGCATCCACCGTGAGATTTCCGCAGTATCCGTCCACCGTTAAATGGTATCCTTTACGATTTAATTCCACTTGCACCCATCTAACGTCATTCCCCTTTGAATTAAGCCGCACATTTTTTGTCGGCTCGTTGTAGGGGTTTCGGTTCGGATCATCATTCAATCCGTTGTCATAAACGGTTAAACCGCATTTATTTACGGTGTTAATGAGAGTGCTTACGTAGGTGGATGAGGTTGCATAGCCATCTGCCTTTAAGTATTCCGCGTACTGTCTCGGAGTGCTTGCGATTTTCAGATTGAAGTATCGTGATGAGGATATAAAGTCATAATACCCTTTTACTCCGTCTGCCATGCTGTCATAAACACGGAAATTGTCATTGATCGTGGTTAACGTGCCGGGCGTGTATTCCTCTTTGGTTTTCATGTTTACGGATTTACCCTTCCATGACTTACCACACTTCATGCCAAAATAGTTATGATATTTAGCAAGCCCTGACAATCCCCATGCACTTTCAACGCCTGCCTGCGCGATAGCCGTTGACACAATATTGTATCTGCGTTTTTTTGCCTCTGCTACCATTAAAGGAGCTATCTTCTGTATAAAATCATTTACCTGTGCCTGTGTAGCCATATAATCACCCCTTGAAAGCCAATATAAGCTCTTTCAGTTTGTCATAGCCTACATTAGCCGCAAGCATCCCAAAGAACGCCATTACAGCAAAGTTATATATCATAGCAGGAGTGATAACAGCCCCGTCTATACAGATAGGCTTTACGATCACAAGAACTGCTGACAGGATCACCGAAATGACCATTGCTATAATATTGCTCTCATAGTCTTTATGAGATATGGAACGCATTTTCTTTATACACTCTGTTGATAATGTGGTTAATACTGAAACGATTGCTAATGTCTGTAAATCTACGTTCATTTGTTTACTCTCCTTTTCGTATCTTAAAAATCTTGATAAATCCGCTGACAGCCAATTCCGACCCAAACAGACCGAACATCCCTACATTCAAGCTGTCGGGTAATTGCATCCCCGTTATCACTTGCACTGCGATAGCAATAATCACATACATTATGACTATGAGGATACAAGCCACTACAAAAGCTGTTAATGATTTCATGTTCACCTCACAAGAATAAATCATGCTCTAATGCGTACTGATACTGTTTTCTGACATATTCAATGGTCTGTACGGCTAACTCATTTTTAAACTCTGGATGATTTTCACAATACCGCTCGTAATTGCTTATGGTTTCTAAAGTATCTTCCCATTCCTCACGGCGCATTAAATCACCCGTTTTAAGTCCTTTTTCGATAGTCCGTGACCGATTGAATATCAAAGACCGCCACCGAAAAGCCCTATCATCCTTAAATTCGTTTTCTAGCTTTTCGACCCTTGACGGAAGTTCTGCAAATGATCGTAGCCACCGCCAAGGATTCACCTTGACGGGAGCTATCTCCACTATTGATAGAATGAATACTATCAACCCCACATCCTTTATAGATGGTGGAATTAGATTTATAAATTCAGCTACCTCGTATGCGCTCATGATTACCCCTTTACTCTGCGGCATCCGTATCAACGTATTCTCCACACTCTAACTTGTCCAATACGTTGCCCTTACCATCCTCAACCTTTCCCATCCAATACTGTGTTTTCTCGTTTTTGATCATAGTGGCATAGGTTGAATGAAGCTCTGATATAGCGGTTATCCTGGCGGCATCCCCAGTTCCCTTGGTTTCTTTCTTACCATAGTCCACATAACCGCCTTCGTCCTGTTTGTTCTGCTGTGTTGTGTTAAGGTAATATCTCATTGTTTCTCTCCTTTCTTACTGAACCATAATGGTTATTTCTGTAACCTCATTCAGAGGTTCAAAGCTGATAATCACGCTATCAGATATGTGTTCCATGCTGTACTCTATCGAGCAGAATACAGTGATATGTCCTGTCGGTACGTTGTTAAAGGTCAATTCTGTATCGTCTATGTATGCGGTCTTTGTGACGGTATATGGGGTTATATCTTCCACCTTATTGTTAAGGGTTACTACCTCGTCTGCTTTTGCTGTTACTGCTACGCCGTTACGCTGTGACTGCAAAAATGCGTTTTGTAAAGCATCAAAACGGCTTTCAAGGTTTTTTAATCTCTGTTCTATTGTCATTTTGTCACCTCGCTTTATTCATACCAAAGAGCAAAAACACGAACATTTCTACGGTTTCCTGTCCATATAACTAAACGCTTGTTAACAATATTTTGTGCAGAATATACTTTTATGTTTGCATCTGTCACATCAACTTCTGTCGCACCCGCTTCAGAGAGATTTTTACTCGATTGTATCTGCATTCTTCCGTAAATACTAACCGCTGTTAATCCTTTTAGAATTGCCTTAAAATCTCCGCTTAAAGTTGTTTTGGATGACACGGCACTAATATACCCATTTGTATTTGTCGGACAATTAGTATCCATATAATTAGTTAAGTGTGTAGGAGCGTTCATTGTATATGAAACATTATTACTCCAACCGTTGGCACTCGTGCAATCTTCTATGTTGCCCTCATATCCATACCAATACAGCGCATTATCGGGCATCAGCCACAATTCCGTAGTATTCGCATTGATAACAAAAGTCTTGCTATAATCATTTGAAAGATTTTCGGAATCTTTTGCTATCGTACTGTAAAGAGTTATCTCACCAGCGGGAAGATTAGCATAATTAACAACCCCTATTCCGTCACTATCTGCGGTACAAACTGTTATATCTGAACCGTTTGATTTGTAATATACGGTATCATTCGGGGCGGTGTGGATTATGTTGGTTTGTACTTCGGCGCGTCCGTAGAATTGAAGTGTTTCTAGTCTGCCGCCTGATTGGTTAGATGCGGAACAGGTCATTGATGTTATATAAAATCTGAATGCCTTATATCCAGAATTATTTGATACGACCTTAAATATCTCAGCAGAACTAACATCCGTTATATTATTCAATATAGTTGTCCAAGTGCCGTCTGTTCCGTTAGTCGTGTCATTTGAACCCTCTATTTTTGCAAGAACAGCTGTTGTGGTACGCTGTTTATATGCAATAGAATAAAGAATAATAGGAGTTGCGAATATATATCCACAATATATATTAGCCCACGAGGAAGCATTTGTTGCCCAAAAAGTAGACGTATCATCATCAAACGCTCTCCAAGCAGGATTACTAGGGTCTTCTACATTTGCAAACGCCATACCACTCGGCGTTGTCGCGCTTGTCATAGTCGGCACTTTGACATTAAGTACACTCTCAAAATATGTACTATTACATATAGCCTGTCTCCATGTGCTGTCTGCAAGCAAAGCATTACAAGCATAGTCATACATTCCAAGGATAGACATTGCGGAAGAACTGTCGCAGATACCTTCGGAAATAGCAGCTGCATAATACTGCAAATTCATATATGAGCCGCCGCTTCCTCCTATGTGCATGACTTCGGGAAATAGTATTCTTAAATACTTATATGCAGTATTATTTGATGCAAATTCTAATGAATGGTCGATAAATGAACTTCCTACACTTAATGTTATTTCCTCTTGTGCAATGTCTGTCCAGTTTATATCATCATTTGAACCCTGTATTTTGGGATGAATAGGATTGACTGGAATTGTTCCGTCTGAACGAATAGACAGAACAGCCATTTTTACAACTGTGGCGGTATCAAATTCATACTTAACCCATATATTTTCTGTTGAAGAAACACAAATAAAAGATGTATTTGTATCTCTTGAACCCGTAAACATAAAATATGCAGGAATGCCCGAAATTACATTACTTGCACTTGCTACACCACTTGGAGTAGTATCACTCGTCATTGTCGGCACTAAACCCTGTTTTGTAGCCCAACTCGTGCTCCTTACCATATAATCACAGGCATTGCTATTCTGTAAAAGTCTGTGATATGTATCTGTATCAGCTAATACTTCCGCAAGGGTCGTGTAATTCTTATCTGTTATACCTGCACACGCAAGCCAAGTTTGAATATCATCCGTAGGTGTTACAGTTGAACCGTCCGGGACAGTATTTATCGTCACGCTGTAAGACGTTTCCGCGCTCACCGTCACGCTGTCGGAGTATGTCTGACCAGAATAGGAGCATTCAAAGGTATATTCCCCTGTTTCGTGAACCTTATAAATCGCGCTACCCTGTGCGCTGAATGAGGTTGTTCCAACCGTAGAACCGCCCTTTTTAACTGTGATAGTCGCGCTATACAGTTCTGAGGATGATGTGCTGATTGATACCGTAGCCGTCCATAAATGCAGAGATACGTTATAAGTGGTCTGTGCGCTAACAGTTACGCTTTCAGTTACCGTTACGCCGTCACCCGTTGCAGAGACAGTATAAGTACCCGTACTGTTTACTGTGGCTGTTGCTGTTCCCTGTCCGCTAAATACGGATGTGGCTACGGTCTGATTGTTGTTATCTTTTACAGTTATAGTCTGTCCGTATAAATCGGGACTATCTGTTGAGATTGAGAGTGTTGCCGCCCAGAATGACAGAGTTGCGGCATAATTCCCAAAATACGGGATACTGATAGTCACTGTGGCGGTGTCTGTTCCATCACTCGCGGATATGGTTACACTTCCCGTATCCATAAAGCCATCAATAACCGCTTTACCGTCATTTCCTATTGTGGCTGTTTTTGTTTCGGATGTGCCTGTTACTGTGACGGTTTTGCCGTGTAATGTACTCTCATTGGTGGATATAAGTATTGATGACCCACCGCCGCCCTGGGCGGAGATAACCGTCTGATTATTCGCGCTGTCATCGGACGCATTACAGTTAAGAAATTTCAGCTTTTCTCTCTGTGGCATCGTCTGCCCGTTCTGATTGACAATGACATGACCTGTTCCCGCGTGGCTCTCGGCATAGTGCGCCCAATATTCGGCATCTTCTGCACTTTCGCCCGCTACGCGCATATATGACCCACTTAAAACAGCGTTATCCTCCGCGCTCTCTGCATACCCTCTGACCACGGGGAGAATACTTGAACAGATAGCGGCGGCATTGCCCGCGATTAAAGCGGATGAACCTGATGCAATCATTGAAGCGTTGGCACTCACGGCGGCGGCTTCTGCCCGTTCCATCTGCTCTGTGGCAAGGGATATTATCATTGGGATGTCAGTGTCAGAAATAACCGTACTCTCGTTAATTCCCGCCTTTTCCACGTCCAAAATGAACATTGCCGTGCCGATAACCTGTGAACCTTTTCTAAGGGTCAATTTACACTCTATCGCGCCCACAAGGACGGTCATCTGTAAAGTGGTATTGAAAGATGCCACGTTCCCGGTTAATGTTCCGGCGTACTGGAAACCGTGTCCATCAGGCTTCGTTCCCTCAATAGATACAGTTGTCCCGCTGTCCAGTACCGCCGCGCCGTTGCCGTCATAAAGGGTAAAAGATATAGCCCTATCTACGTCATATTGTGAGACGTTGACAACAGGGATGATCCCGCCCGGTATTACATTGAGTTTCGTGTTCTGTGAAATTATCATTTTTATATCCCTTTCATATTTAGGATCTTTGTGAGTTCCAGCCGGATCGTGCCAAAAATTAGTTTAACCAGGCCGTTTTTTTGTACCTCGCGCCCCGATAAGATTGAGTTATATGACACACCATCATGAATGATATCAACTACCTGTCCAATCTCCATTTCCAATGGCTTTATCATTGGATCATCGGGAGAGACGGTTATCTCTATATTGTTGGTATATTTAGAGGTTTTGAATACTTTATTGGCATAGGCTTGCAGTAGATCGGCAAATTTTTCCTGCTTATATATTTCGTATGCTTCCTGGTATGCTGCACTCTGTTTGTAATTATTAATGATAGTATTTATTTCTGAGGTGGTTATATCGTGCTGTATTATGGCCTTCATATCCATACACGGGGCAACACTATATACTGCTCTCACTCCTGTCTCAGTCGGCTCCCATCCGCTCTGATATATGGCGCCTATTTCAAACTTAAAAGGAATATTGATCCCTAAATGAGCAGTAACAGGATAAGCAGGACTACCATTTATTGCATATAAAAACGTTCCAAATCCAAAAGAATAACCGTGATCTGTAAGCAACCAATAATTATTATTTCCATTTCGGTATGCAACTGAGCCCCATTCAAAAGAGTATGGCGATATAATAAGCGCATCCCTTATTGTAAACGGCCAATTACGGAGGTCTGATAACCACCAAGCTTTCATATCTGCATCAGTCCATCCATACATATATGCAGAATAACTGACTGATGATATCCTTGAATCGTCTGACAATCTTCTGGATCCCGCTTCTGACATAACCTGAGGATAAATCTGATCTGCCAGCCATTCATCTTTATAATTATTTATTGCATAAGCGCGATAGATAGGAAATATCTCCTTAAACGCAGACATCAATAATTCTTTTTCGCCCTCTGTCAGCGTTTTGGTGGGATCATTGTATTTTGTTATGGTCTGGAGTGCTTCATTATATGGCTTCCAGAATGCTTCCTCTGTGATGATTGAACTGTCAAATTCCTCTATGTTATTTATGACGGGCGTGATCCTGTCTGTATCCTGGTTATTAAAAGAATAATCTGAAGCGTGAAGGTAAAAATCATATTTTGTATATAGATTGTTATATGTATCAATCAACTCCAGCTTGTTTTTATTGTCATTTGCCTGTCTGATAACATAGTCAGCGTTCAGAACATTGGGAAGATCTCCCTCAATGGTTTTGATATTTGTTTCGTCAATCTTGCCGATGGTTACGTTCACGGCTTTGTTTGGAATATCTATGGACACATCTGTCAACACAACAAAATCCCTATATGCCGGTGAAATATAATCATTCAGCAGATTTATAATGGTATAAGTGTCAGCTGTCATACAATAATCAAAAGTCCCCACCGTTTGGGAGGTTTTTGTTATTGTCAGGCCATAGATCCGCTGTGATTCGTCATCCGTGGAAATAAACTCCTGAGATAACAGTTTATAAAGATAATCCTCAATGTAGGACAGCTTTACCTCATCCGCTGTGACATAGGCCTCATGATCGAAAAGGCAGAGTATATCCATATATGTAATCACGGTATAATAAGCGTTTTTTTCTACCTTTGTGATAACACCTGTGTATTCCTGATTTTCTCCGATAATGCGGATATAATCAGATGTGCACACAGTCCCATCCCCCGGGGTTCCTTCTGATGCCGTAATTCTGACCATTACATCCAGGGGGAGGTTGATGGTATTCTTTTCGGGGCTTAAAATGTCATACTTAAAAGTAAAGTCCGATCCATCCACCAGCGCATTCAATCTGAAATTAAAATACCTATCAAAGGTCTCTATTGTGTATGGCTTCATTTTTATACCGTCTCAAATAGCTCTCTGCCTTCCACCGTGATCTCACTCGCACCGGTCACGATAAATTCATTATTCCCTTTGTATAACAGGGGGAAGCGCGACGTGGAAAAATCAGACATTGCATACAAATCTGTCTTTACATTCTCCGCGTCGATCTTATAAATCTGATAAGGATTGGTGTCTGTCCGAACATAAACCGTATCCGTAGCCGCGATCGTCACGTCTTTGAGCGTTCCGGTCATTATCGTGGTATTATCCACCTTTTGAGACCAGGAAAAATCATTTTCCGTTACGGTCACGCCCTTGAAGGACAGACAGCAGGGGCTTTCAATCGCCGATTCCGATATAATCATCAAAGAAGCTGCGGCAATATCTCTTTTTATTTCCCTATACCATAATGTTTTAGGGGTAAAATCTATCTTCACTTTAAGGCTGTCAGAGCCTTCGGATTTTTCAATTTTGGTTATGGATCCTTTTTTGAGAAACAGGCCCGTCGGGATCTGATAATACAGTGTCAGGTCATTATCTTGGCAAAACCACGCAAATCTGGTAAATTCCTGATAGGCGTGGGGCTGGAAGAACTGCACCGTGCCGGATATCACTTTCTGATTGATGAGGTCTGTTAACTGTACTAACTCCGAGCCAATCCGCTGATATTCGGGGCTTTTTTCATATCCCAACCCGTCAACTACCCCAAGAAACCCGGTATATTTATTTGATAATGTGAGGGTGTATGTTTCACCCTCACTATTTACAAGATTGAATTGTCTAATCTCTATGCTCATGAATAGGCCACCCCTAACTGTCTATTGATAGCGGAAATGTTCATGGTTCCGTCATTTTCTGCCATTTCAGGGAAGTATTTGCTCATCAGATCTAGCATTGCATCCATTCTGGCAAGTATTGACGCCTGACTGTTCCCATTTGATGAAAACTCAGGGCTTGTATTTACGTCCATCACCGCCACCGTGTCGAGGGCGTCAGCCTTTAATTCTTCCATTGCATCATTGACGGCTCCTGAGTATTTGGATATCCCGACAGCAATACCCTCTGGTATATACCGCCCGACTTCATTGGCCATTACCTTTGAAGGTGACTTTATTCCAAAGAAGTTTTTAACCGCCTGTAATGCTCCCTGACACATGGAAACAACAGATGTGATAAATGTATCGCCCATCATCTTAATTCCATTTATAATTCCATTGATGATATCTTTTCCAAGCCCGATCCAATTGATATTCTTAACTGTTGTGATTATCTGTGTTCCCATTCTGAGCGCCGCTGTCACAAGTTGAGGAAGTGCCTGGATGATACCTAATGCAAGTTTTGCCGGGAGTGTGACACCCACAGCGTAAATCTCAGGCAGATGTTTTATCAGAGTAGCCGCCGCCTCAAACATCAATTTTTGAGCCACTTCCACAAGTTTTGGCATAGCTGTGAAAATACCTGTTGACAGATTCACCACTAACTGGATCCCGGCATCTACCATTGTCGGCAGATTTGTTAAAAGAAAATCTGCAAACTGTATGATCAGCTCTCCGGCAGTCTCTATAAGCGTGGGGATGGCTTCAAGGATCCCGTTTGCAAGGTTTGTTATTATCTCAACGCCTGTCGAAAGCAGTCCGGGGAGTGATGCGGTGATTCCGTCAAGCATAGGCTGAAGTATAGCCGTGCCGGTGCTTAATAACTGCTGTGAACCGGAAAGAATGGCTTCACCGAGTTTCATTATTATCTCAGGCGCTCTTTCCATAAAGATCCCGCCTGCCGCTACAATACCGTCAAACAGTCCTCTCAGTACGGATTCCCCGGCACTCATCATTCCATCGGCGTTATCTAAAGAACTTTCGATAAAACTTAATACCGCATCCATTGCCGCCGGTATGATGGTCGGGGCATTCTGGGCGATACTGTCCGCAAAAACGGTAATAAATGCCATTCCCTGAGAAATGATCCCGTCCATATTATTGGACAGAAAATCCAGCCCGGTTGTTATGCCCTGGAAAGCCATATCAAGAGCCTGTGACAGTCCATTCCGGAGCATAGCGCCAACCGCGCTCCAGTTTCCGGCGCCGATCGCGTTTGTGAGAGAAGATAATAACCCTGATCCACTCTGAACCATATCACGCAATCCGGGCATTACCTTTTCGGAAATGGCTATCTGAACACCTTCAAGAGCGGATTTCATCAACGTAATATCACCGTCCAGATTGTCGAGCTGTGTATCGGCCATTGCCTGTGCCGCGCCGGTCGCACCGTCAAATCCTGCCTGTAGATCTTCCAGGGATACTCCCATTGTATTTAATATCTCTGTAGTGGTAGTACCAGGCGCTGCAACTTCCTGCAGATATTCAACAAAATTCTGGGCGCTGCCACCGGATTCTTTTAAGGCGTCTTCAAATTCTGTTGCGCTTACTCCGAGCTTTGATAAGCTATCGCCGGCATCTTCAATTTCTATTCCCATTCCCGAGAATGAATCGTATAAACTTTCTGCCGAATACCATGCGCCTTTAATCTCGGTGCTTAATTCTGCGAATCTTTCAGAAGTAGTACCCACTAACGCCTGAATAGATGCAAGGTCAGTTTTGTTGAACATAGCGGAAAACATATCTGTTTTCTGCTGTTCGGTCATGCCTTCCATTGCCTTATTTAAGTCTTCAAAGACCTCAGGCAATGCTCTTAAATTCCCTTCAGCATCATAGGCAGATACGCCGAGTTCTTTCCATGCCGCTGCAGCCTTATCTGTGGTCGGATTCATGGCAAGCATGATATTTCTTAAATGTGTACCTGCTTCAGATCCTTTGATACCGTTATCAGCCAGGACGCCGAGCACGGTTGACAATTCAGCTGTGCCACCTCGCGCCTGTCTCGCATTGGCTCCGATAGTCAGGAAGGCATCACCCAGCTGAGCAACGCTTGTATTGCTCTTGGATGATGCTTTTGCCATCTGATCAACCATTGTTGAAGTCTCTTCAAGGGATAACCCTAAAGCCGTCTGGGCGTCCGTTACCATATCGGAGGCGGTGGCAAGTTCCATCCCGCCCGCTGCAGCAAGGTTAAGGACATTCGGAAGCATCTGCATAGAGGTTTCTGCATCATATCCGGCAAGGGCCATAAAATTCAAAGCCTCTGCCGCCTGGTTTGCACTAAAGGCAGTTGTGGCGCCCATCTCTTTGGCAAAGTCCCTGAGCTCCCCGATCTGATCAACTGTAGTTCCCATTGTGGCCGCAACCTGGGACATAGCCTTATCAAAGTCCATGCCCGTGGTTATACTGTCAGTTATGAATTTCCCAATACCTGCAGCTGCTATGATTCCGGTCAGGGTACTGACGAGGGAGTTTCCTAATAATCCCCCGGCGCTCTTACCGGCAGCAGATGCTTCACCACCAAGCATTCCGGATATGGATCCACTTATTCCCTGGGCAGAGGGTACTATCTGGACATATGCACTTCCAAGCTGCGCGCCTTTTTCACTCATAATCTATTCCATTCTTTCAGGAAATCATCACCCGATCTGAATTTCCGGGCGGTTTCCGCGTCTGTTTTCACCGTGGTTAATGCTTCTACTGTTGATTTTGGTCTGTTTCTTCCTCTCTGAGCATCCTTAGACTTGGCATAGACATTCAGAGCCGTGGCATCACAGATCCTTGCAAGCAGAAGCGTATTAAGATCGATATTCATGCCGCATAATTTCATTTTTACGCGGCTATTGTTGCGGAGACCTATGGCAAGTGTCGCAATATAATCTGGAGGAAATCTGTATATGTCATAAATCCCATAAGTCTCCGCGAAATCGCATATTAAATTATCCTCATCCAGCGCGATCAATCCGGCGAGGGTTTGGATTTTTTTACTTTTTCACCGGCAAGGGTTTCGATTTCCCGAAATTCCTCAACGATTTTAATGGTGCTTACAATCCCATCATCGTCTTTCAGATGATCCATCAAAGCCTCTTCCTGTTCATCCCCGAGGATAAAAGGCACTATGAAGGTAATCCCCTTAAGGATTTTTGCCTCTTTTCCGCTGTTTACCTCGGCAGCTGCTCTTATATACCGCCAATCTGCAAACTTATTCTCATTTATATTGCATTCAAAACCGCTCTTGGTTTTTATCTTCATTTAAGCCTCCTCAGCCGCCAATAGGAACGATGGACGTGCTCGGCACCCTCTTGGTGTATTCATAGTGAGTCTTTCCGGATCCGTCAGCAGCGCATGACAGGGTGACATCATAACCCACGGCATCACCATCGGTGTATTCTATCTCCCCAACCTCTGCGATTGTGGCTGAAGGGATAACCACGCGATGCTTTGCGTTGTCTCTCATGATCATATCAATGACTATTGAGCTGCTTTCCTGGGAATATCCGGATACTCCTACTGCTATGCCGTCTGTAAGGTTTCCGGATACGTTGCTGTCACCATAGATAAACTTTTTAACCTCATCGCTGAGCACTTCAATCAACTTAAAGTTAAAGGTGTCATCTGTGCTGGATGCGGTGGTGAGCACCGTCTGGCCACCCCACGCCTTAATGTTTTCCGAATCCATCTCTCCGCTGTTCTTCACTCCATCCTCTGAACAGAATCCGAGACATACCCATTTAGTGGTATCCAGTGCATCTGTGTTTGTGGGGAGCGTCGTTCCAACAGAAGCGCGATAAATAGCGCCCGCCGGATTCGGCTTTCCAGCTGTTACATTACTTACTGTGTTACCCATTTCTAAACCTCCTTAATAGTGAGTTATTTCAAAGATTGCCTGATATCGTGGTTTTCCCTTTGTCATATCAGGAAAATTATATTTACTGTTAAGAGTGACAGATACTACATCCGGCTTCTCTATCATCTGATATAAAAGGGCATCTGTGATCAGGTCGCAATTGGACGCGGCCGTATATAGATCCTGAGCGTATGACTGGACCGCGATAAGGCTTGTGAATATGGTTTCGTTTATCGAACCGCCCACACGCTCAACAATCGCATAGACCTTTGACGGTTTTTCCGGCACTTCCATAAATGCCAGTATCGATGTATATTCCTCTATGGAATTCATAACTGTTTCTTCTATCATCCGTATACCTCCTTTAGTATAGTGTTGTTTTGGCTGTTTTCTTTCCGGGCTTCAAAGGTCTCCGCTCTGACACTGGCATTTACTCGGGTTTCTCCCGTATATGTTGAGACAGAATAGCCGTCCCCAAGTTTCCGGACGGCTGCATCGGCATAGGATTTACAGATGTTTTTCATCTCTTCGCTTTTAAGAAGTTGTCCCACACCTTCATAATTTAATTCAAATCCCGTCTTCTTCATTGAAACTCTCCACTTTGACCTTTTTATTCCAGGGCATCTCCCCTGGCGGGAAAAATCCATCGGTGTACTGCATGGGGATCCCAACAGTCCGCCATTTACGTCCATAAAATTCTACGGTGACATTCTCCCAATCATGGGTATCACCCTCCGGAATGGAAAGAACATACGCGATCTCTTTCCCAGAAAGATTAACCTCGCTCAGGTTATCATCTGATTTCGGCTGACCTATGACCACGTTATCAATGACAGTCGCGGTCTCCGTGTATATGTCATGGTTAAAGGGATCTTTACCAGATAGGGTTTTCTCATATAAAGTTACTGAGACTGTAGGAATCCTATTAATCATACAGATCAACCGCCTTTGCTTTCTGATGCTGAAGCCCCAGGGCCTTAAGCTCTGAGTTCTTAATAAAGAGACCTCCGCCCGGTGTCAGATAGGTTCCTGATACACTATATCCATTCACGGCAAGGCTGGACTGTGACAGGGCAGGACTATCATCGGATGATGAGATCATTTCGCGCTTCACGATATCGCACACAACCGCCGTGTACTGTCCAGCTCTTTCCGGGGGATTTTCAAGCATTTCATCAAGATCATATCCCCGATCATACGCATATACATGAAGGGCATTTTCCACATCTGAGATAAACACCTCTACCTTTGCAGTCTCTTCATTTGTTAAAGGTCTCCACCTTGCTATCAGATCATCAACCGTTATCATTTCTTTGTCCTTTTAGTTGCTCTCTTAACCGTGGCTTTTAATTCTTCATTGACCTCATCAAGGGTCTTTTCCGGCTTTTTTAAGTCTATCTGGGTAATGAAATCGGCAGGCCTATAACCTGCCGATGCATACTCATTTACCCTGTCTTTTGCAACAAAGATGACATTGCCGGAATGGTTCACCATCTTAGTCATCATGCTGAGTGTGTCCTCCCGATTGTGTTGAAGCAGGATACATCTGCGCGGAATCCGATCTCGATCTCGGCCCTTACAGCGAACATGTTCTGCTGCCAGAGGTTGATGATCACATCATTATTGCTCTGATCCTTAGTGGTAAGGGTTGCCTGATCGGAAATGTCGATCTGAACACCCTCAACAGTGCCATACATAGCCTGTGTCCAGTCACCGGCAACGCCGAGGATGTCGGGTGTTGCCCCGCCGGAAGGAGCGACTGATCCGCTGCCGCCCTGTCCTGCCTTATAAGCACCCTTGCTGTACTTAACAGGGGATCCGAGAAGAACGGGAACCGCGCCTTCTGCTACGTTATTGATAAAGAGCGGTCTCTTTGTGGTGTCAGTAGCTCCGAGGAGTATTCCCTTCGCCTGGGGTGAAAGCATGAAACCGTCAAGGATACCGCCGTGAAGAGCAATATCGGTATCGGCAGCTACAAGGGCACCGTATACGCTTGCGCTTTCTGATCCGTCTACCATCTGAACGGTTGCGGAAGCGAAATTATCGAAATTATCGCCGGGCTTATCGCCTATACCCAGCACGGTTTCATCGAATTTCTTTCCGAGTGCGCGAGGAAGTCTCTCAACAAGTGCGCTGTAAAGGCTTGTCATATCACGCCTGAATTCCTGGGAGAAGGGCACGATAACTGCCATCTTATAAGCGCTCATGAGCTTTGTGGATAGTCCGGGATTTGATACCGGCTTCTTTGCGGTCTCACTTACCCATTCAGCTTCAGGATCTCCGGTGATCATGGGGATTGTAAGCCCACGGCCGGGAAGCGTTACCGGACGGGCAAGCTGCATGATCGCGCTATCTTCCTGTGTCTTCTGAAGTATCTCAGCTGATACTTCGGTAGGTAATGTAATGTTGCTTCTGTTTGTCTCTATTCCTGACATTTTCTTAACCTCCAAAATTCTGGTTCGCCCAGTCTGCAAACTTCTGGGCGGTGCTTCCTTTACTCTCCGCTTCCGGATTACGTAAAGGCGCTACTGTTTTCTGTGTTACATACGGCTTCAGGCTTTCGGCATCTTTCCTGATGTCTTCTTCCGTTTCACCGCTTAATTTATTTGCAAGCTCATAAGGAATGCCAACTTCATGGGCTATCCTGCTTTTAACCGATGCAGTCTCGTACTCTTTGATTTTAGCCTGGAGGCTTGCGATGTTTTCTGCATCGGCTTTAGCCTTTTCGCTGGCATCATTGAGCGACTTGCCATATTCTGCGATCTGTTTTTCAAGTTCCCCGGTTTTCTTTGTTACTTCATCCGGGCTTAAATAACCCGAATACTTTTCCTGATACTTCTTCTCTGACCGCTCCAACCGGTCCTTGATAATCTTGTCTAACTGTTCCTGAGTTTCAATCATTTTGAATTCTTCTGACATTTTCTTTCCTCCTACTTTCACCGCCGTAGTGGCGTTAATATTTAACCATCTGCTTTTTGCCCTTATCTATTGACGCAAGCCAATAAGCAAGGATTACACTGTCCATCAGGGCAACTTCTCCATCCGGCATCTGTGCCCGATATCCAAAGCCACCATTTGAGCCGATATTCCGCTTTTCGCAGTTACTTACCACGTTTGCAAGTTCTTCCTGTCCCATGTGGGTAAGGGTTTTCTTGAATACCGCCTGCTCAAATAACGCATTAGCGCTGATAATCTCTTTAACTGTGGGGAGAATAGGCTTTTTTAACTTTGCATCCTTCATACGGTTACAAAGCATCTGCTGACCATTTGCACCGTCAACTGCGACCTTTTTAATGCTCTTTGCCTGCCCTATCCAATCAACTATCCACCCGACTCCCTCGCGGATCTCTTTGCAATCCACAACTTCAACAAAGATTTTTTCATCTTTTGTTTTTGCCGCGATCGCCAGAGATACATTTGTATCATCCCGTCCGAATTTAATTCCCACGAAAAGATCATGTGCCGCAAATTCGGGTGATGCTGATGCCCTCAGAGAATCCCATTCTGTTTTAGAGATTGCGGATTTAAGGTTATGTTGCTGCCACAACCCGAGACGCTGGATATTAAAATCCATTTCATCCCCGCCGATCTCATCCTCGATTGATCTTTCTGAAAGGATCGTGCCGAGTGAGGGATTTGTGAGATACCATAGGGATTTATCCCTGATATCTGACATCTCTTCGACTGACCATTCAGCCCATCCGCTGTTAGGCTTGCCGCCTTTCAGGGTGTCATTCCGGTAATTAAGGAATATGGTTCCGGAGCTGACCATTGTCGGCGGTGTTCCGCAAAAAATAGTCTGCGGATTCTTTGAATCGGTAACGACATACTTTAATGCGCTTTCCTGTTCGTCTGTGTATTCCTGAGCCTCGTCAATTATGAGAAGATCGAATCCTTCTCCAAGTCCACCCTTACCGGACCGGGTACGAAAATCACAAGTGCCGCCGTCTATGATCTGGATCCTTTCCAATCCGAATTGTTTTGAAAAGGTGTAATTCTTCACATATTCCCCGGCGGCTTTCTTTTCCTTGTTCATCCGCTGGATCTCCGTGTATCCAAGACAATCGAGAAGCTCTGACAGCCGGACGGCTGCGGAATGGGATGTGGTGGTGCGGTGAGCGGTATGGAGTACCTTTTCACCGTGGAGAAGCCCGTATAGTTCTCTCATGGCCACCACTTCATTCTTTCCGTTTCGCCGTGGGACAGAATAGCCGTATTTCGTATGCGTCCAAAGATTATCTTTGTTTATCGCCAATATGTTATTTAGTTGTCGGGCCTGCCATCTCTGACAGGTGCGCCCTGTCTGGTTATAGAGCTTTTTTGCTTCCGTTCCTTTCGTCTTTTTATAAGGCAAAACAACAGATTTCGTAGGAGTTTGATTACCCTTTTTCATGGCTCATCCTCCTATTGTGTATCAAAAAACAGAGGTGGTTAAACCTCTGTTAATTGCGGAATGTATGTATTTTTGATAGAATATTTTTCGGTGCTACCTAAACGGCGGCGGTTAGCCCTGTAACCCACTGTGAATTTCAGAAGGGAGGGCTTGTGCTTATGGATGTTATATCAATTACGGCTTTATGCCTTACTTGCTTTACCATAGGCTATTGCCTCGGCAAAGACATAAACGCAAAATAACCGCCCCTGCCTCGGAAACAGAGCGGTTATTTTGTAACGTTCTACTCTTGGGCTAACCGTTGTTGTACGGGTAGCACTTTTTGTATGATTATCTTAGCGCTTCGCGGTATTTCTGTCAATCATAAACCACCTGCAATAATAGGTGCTTTAATCCATTACTATTTCAAATGCCTCCGGTGGAAATAAATAATCTTCACTGATTTCCGTCATTATACGATACCAGCCTTTTTCTACAGAAATCACGGTATATATTTTCCCATATTTCATGGCAACCATATCTCTTCCTATATACCTAACTCTCATTCCAGCCATTTTTTTATAAAAAACTCCTTCTTGCCTATTCCTTCACATTGAGACCAATGTACTTCTGCCTCAAAATCTCCATCACGAGTTGCCAACGTACCATTAGCCTTTACATGCTGCCAATCTTCAACATTTCCCCCATATTTATCAGCATATTTCCACGCATCACGATATGGATTATGAGAACCTTTCCCGGCAAATACTTCTTTATTCTGTAACTTGGAGCCCTCTGCAAGATGATACATCTCTCCTGTTTCTAAATCCATTATATCATAATTATCAAATTTTGCACCTACGGATCTCCCAATAAGCTCATTCCGTAAATTGGTGATTAAAGGAGATAATAGCTGCGTGTGAAATCTTGTTTCAATCTCACTTGCTTTAGATGCTCTTTCCTCAATCCGATCCTGTTCTCCCAAGTCTCTAAAGGTATGAGAATCCCGCATTCCCCATATATTATTACTTGATACCGCATAAGTGGATAACCGCCTCCCTTTATAATCCACCGTACATCTGCAGTGATCATGCCGCTGGAAGACCTCGCGGGGTACAGAGGGATAAACATAATCACCGGCCAGATCAGAACACCATTTGCAGCATTTGGAATCAGCGTTCCTTATCACTGTGGCATTTATCCCGGCTTTCCCCTGGAATTCAGCATTTTTCTTTATGGTATCATCCACCACGCTCCGGGCATGGGTGACAACCGGCTCCTGAAGGATCCAGGACACATTATCAAAAACATCCTCATATGATAACCGCTCCACAAAACCGTCAATCCTGTCCTTATTAATATCTGCTTTCAGGGCTTTCAGGTTTATACCGGCTTCTTCATTGTATGCTTTCTGAACGCCCGCAGCATAATTTGCTATCATTTCATGATCCGTGATAAGGGTATCCGTCATCAGGCGGGATGCGATATTGTAATGCATCTTTCTCTCAGGTAATACCGCAGAACTAATCTGGCTTTCAAAGGCTTTCGCCCTGGCATTTCCCACGGATTCGGCATACTTATAAGCATCTTCATACCTTGCCTGTCCCGCTGCCAGCTTCTCACTCAGCGCAGTAACATTTTTATCTGCTGCAAGGTTATCTGCAAAGTCCTTATTTACGTTTTCTATGAGTTTTGGAGCTATATCATCCATTTATCGGTATTCCCGTTAATCTTTCGATTGTGTCAGCATCAATGGCATTCGGCAGCGCCTGATTGATCTTCAGCACAGCATCACCGAATGATCCGATAGCAGAATTGTCCATAATAAAGGCAGGCTTCCATATGGGTGTCGTTTCATAGATAACTTTACGGTTATAATGAAAATCATCCCTGAGACTTGCGCTTACAAGTCCCACATTAAGGAATCCACTTCCAAAAGTATCCTGTGCCTTGGCGGCTATTCGTTCCAGATCACCATGTCCGGCTTTGATTGCCTCAGCGCTTGATGGATTAGAGGTTACAAATCCCAGATCATCAATCGTCAATCCTGTTATACCGGCAAATAACCGGGCATAAGCATTCAACTGATCGATGAGCGGTGTCATCTGCCCCTGCTGGAACTGTCCCATAATAGGATGATCACCTTCATCATCCTTTGAAATCTCCAAGAATGATGCATAGGTGGCTTTTACAGAATCTAAACCGCTATCCTGTGCCGTCCCGAGTATATATTTCTGGGGAAAAGCATTAAATTCTGACATTACCTCTATCCTGGTCACTGTGTACCGGGCTTTATCCTGCAGATCCATACAGTCAAGGCTTATCCGGCTCTGTCCAAATGGCCTGTTTGCACATGGACGGTATATCACCGGCACCAGCAGCGGGTAGCCTGTGGGATTATTTATTATCTCCGGCTCT
>JAILEN010000136.1 GCA_024687655.1 Lachnospiraceae bacterium
AAACAAAACATATGCCTGAAACATGGACCATACCCCCGCAGGTGTAAACAATTGCAAAAAAGGATATGCTACGATGTAGCATCAGCCGCTTCTCGAAAAACACATTTGTCCCGTTAGTGGCTGTATGCGGGGATATGGCCCTTGTCGTGCTTCCAGCTCCTGCTTTTACTGGCACGGAAACAAAAAGTGGTGATATCATTACCACCAGCGATAATGCCACCGCTCCAGCTCTCGTAATTAGTTTCTTCTCCATCTGGATATTCCTCCTCATTAAGTATCAATCCATATTTTTTCATTTTCTCTGTTACATCAAAGGGGATGGGAGGCGAAAATGAAAATAACATCGATTTTTATTATTTTTAGAAAAAAACATCAAAAAAAGACCACCCTAAGGTAATCCTTTCCTTCTTCTGCCATATTTATACTACGGTCATTCCATGTTATTAATCGTCTGATACATGACCTTCATGCCGCGGTTTATCTTTTCAGCAGGTTCTTCTTCGGACGCTTCATCTATCCATTCGGATACCTTCGGCACCTTAAAGCCGTCACTTAAATCTCCTGTTGTAAGCACCGGGATAAGAAGATCCTTGATCTACCTTTCGCTAAATGTAAACCCTGTCTTTTCAAGCTTCTTACCCATGACGTCTTCTATCTCTATCTTTTTACCGCGAACGATTATTTCCATAAATTTCTATCTCCTCCAGAAAACTATGCCTAAGCTCGGCACACTCATCTTTCCCTACTCCTAATTCCTGTTTTAGGTATCCTGCCACCGAGCCATAGCGTTCATCCAGCCCGTTCATTGCGTTTACAATATACTTCTCATATACAGCACCTGCGCCAAACAGAGCAATCTCTTCAAGTTCTGGAGAAAGTGCTGCCTGCTCCAATCCCTCCGAGGCGGCCTTTATTCTTTCGGCGTTATAGTCATTCGTAGCCATATAGTCATTAATGATAGTCTCTTTTGTAGCACCAAGTGCTGAAAGTATCAGCATGGATGCCACTCCGGTTCGATCCTTTCCATCCGTACAATGCCATAGCACTGACTTTTCCTGAGGTAGTTCTAACAGACATTTGAAAAAACCACGGTACGCTGCTTTTCCACGTTCATTGAAAAGAAACTCCTCATAAAACCTATCAGAAAACAATCCCATTTCATAAGACCGTTTTAGCATTTCAAAACGATCTTCCGTTGGATCTGAAAGATATTCTGCAGTTTCATCTGTACTTCCCGGAAAATCTGTTATTTCCATAACCGGTAAGATCAGATTCTTTGCTCCCGGAATTTTGGGATCCGGATTTTTATCCCTTTCCACACTCATCCTTAGATCCACCACAGCTGCAACCTTGTAAGTATTATTAAGAATGTCTATATCCTCCGGCAAAATGGCAGACAGTGAGGCTGTTCGAAGCAGTCGATTTTGCTTTATTTTCTTATCTTTGATCTCATATCCACCAAGCTGCCTGGCATTTCCGACCCCAATAAGTCCTAATGTTCTTTCCATGTCTTGCCTCACATGGTCTGCAGCAGTCCACGTATTGCCTGTTCATTGGGAATAACGACAGGATACAAAAGCTTATCCATTATACCCTTTCCAAGCTTCATCGCCGTTTCAGCACCGGTCCCCGGCATAAGTACCACATTCATCGCATATAAAAGCCCCAGTTTCTTGTAATATGCCTCCAGCTCAGCCGGATCCGTAATGCCCGTGTACTTCATGAAAAACATGTTCCCGGCCTGAACTATCAGCTCCTTCGGCATACCAACGCTAAACTCTATATGATGTGCACTGTCGCCCTGTGGTGCAGAGATCATATCTCTGAATACTGCCACCATATCCATAATTGGCGGGCCCATGGTAACCTGGGGCATGTCTATTAAAACAAGTTCCCCGTCTTGTATCATAATATTACCAGGATGAAGGTCATTATGTGTTACGGTATCAGCATCCGGAATACTGTCAATCAGGCTATGTATAAGTGCTATCTCCTCCGACGTGCACCACTCGCCCAGATTATCCGCATAACCGTGAAAAACCTCCTGTATTCTGGTAAAACTGCCTTCAGGCACATGGGTCGTGTGAAGTGTTTTGGCAAGCTCTACATATTTGTCAACATATTCCGGCATTTTTTCAGGATTGTTTCGCATCGCATGTCCCAATGTGTCGGAGTTTAACGCCTCAAACACGATGCCCAGGCAATCATCAACTCGAACCATATCAAAAGCTATTACAGACGGGATCCCGTTTACAAATGCGGTTCTGGCAAATGAACGCTCGCGGTCTATGATCTCTTCATCCATCCATGGTTTGTATACTTTTACGATTGTATCAGCATCGATACGATAAACCGCACCATTGCCACCTTCACCCAGCTTCTCATATCCTTCAACGCTGATCTCGCGCAGTTTTTTATGAACACCCAAAATTTCTGTAAAACCCGTTGTCTGAAAGATTTCATAGACCTCCGGCGAAACGTTTACTGCCGGGATATCCTGCTTCATCTCTTTTTTTACCTTCATAAGTACTCTGAGGCCTGCGGATGAGATGTACGCCAGTTCGTTTAGATCCAAAACTACCTTTGCCTCCGACACCTTATTAATCTCAGAAAAGATCTCCTCCTCAATCTTAGGTGCGCTGTTCGAGTCTATCCTTCCTTCAAGACAAATCGTTAGGGTATTGTTTTCAAACTTAGTCTTCATTCCATATTTCCTCCTCATATGCATATAAAAGAGCATCGTATGTTACTACATGCGTGTTTCTCTTATGACTATCGATTATACCCGAATATCCCCAAAATAAAAACATTATTGTAACAATGTGCAAACAAAAAAGGCCAGATACCCGATCTGACCTTAATACCGTATCTCATGTTTACCAGTTCATGCCTTCGCCCTTGCTCCAAGACATGAAGTTTTCTACACATTCCTGCGTAGAATAGAACTGCTCCATCATTTCCCTGGTCATTTCCGCTTCACGGAGGAAGTCCTCAAAGCCTTCCTTTTTCGTGGCCTTGATCCAAAGTCTCTTATAAAGAGCGGAATTCGGATCCTTCTTTTCCTTCTTATATCCATCCGTGACCTCGGAAACTGTCTCAAATCTGTCGGCGGAACCTGATATAACACCTACCGGCTCTGCATATTCACTTCTTATGGCATCCCTGATCCAGCCGACATAGTTATTTATGACAGAGCTATCCGTATTATCTGCCATGTCTATGTATCGTATGACCTTATCTATGTCACCATTTGCATCTTTTAAGAAAATGGCCAGATCCGATCCTTCGAGCCTGTTGTGTCCGATATAGTCATGCAGCTCCTCCGGAAGATCCAGGTCATTGACCGTCATCTGGAAGTGCTTGTCGTTTACACTTTCAAGCCTCTTTTCCTGGGATTCTATCTTATCGGCATTAGCAGAGTTCTTGGTGATGAAAAACCTTATCTTTGTGGTCTTTCCGCCCTTACCCTGTCGGATAGTCTTATATTCAAAGGCAATATCCGTATTTTCCTTAAAAGCCTTCTGGGCGGGATCTATTATCTGGTTCTTAAAGTTTTTCCAGCCCCAGTATTTGCGGAGATTCTCGGGAACCATGTCTTCAAGCTCTTCCCATGATGCACCGGCTTCCCTTGCATCGCCCATTTTGCTATCCATCACATCAAGACCGATAGAAAACCTAAGCTCTGCAATGCCATATACAACATCCACCTCAGGAGTCTTCTGATAGTCGATCTTATACCGTTCTGTACGAAGGATCTCATATAAGCGGATGATATACGGATTCTTTATCTTTATCGTATTGGATGCCTGGTATGACAAAAACGGAGTCTTTAAGTCGACAAGATGCTTCTTCATCTCCTTGTTGAACGTTATCTTGAAGACGCCGTTAACATAGTCTGCATTGGTAACCCACACAAAGCTCTTAAAGTTGCCCTTGCCGTCCTCCAAAAAGATCGATTTAGAGGCAACCGAATTCCCGCCGGTAAGTTCCTTAGCGGCTCCCTTTAGTTTGTTATAGATATGCACGTTATCGTTTGTCTGGAAAATCTCGCGGATCTCACCCGGAGTTAATGATGCGGACAGCGTACCGTCACGCTCTACAGAAAGCCTTGTTGTGCAAATATTGACAAGATTGAGAGCAAAAGCAGTACCAACGGCATATTTACCCTTGGTAAACTCAGCTGACTTTCTGACTATCAGTTGATTTGCATCAAGCTGATTTTGAGATGTATACTCTTTTGACATATTCCCTGCCTTTGCAAGCTAATTCACTTTGACAATTGTATCTCTTTTAAGACCTGCTTTCAAGTAAGTTGGCACAAAAACGGCATAATCACAAGTCTTCGCGTAATCCTCTACCAAATCACTGCCAACTTTGTTCCTGTTTGCTTCCATCTTCGGTCTTTATTGTTTCAAAAAAACCCGGAAAATAAGGATTTTAGTAAAATTATACAAACCCTTATTCGCCTCTACCATTTTACTGACATCTTTCTTCCTAAACCACTCCAACTTTCCAAAGTTGGAACTAAAATTGAATACCAAGTTGTAGCATCCGGATCTGTAACACTGGCCAAATCCCCTTGTTATTTAGTATTTTCCCAAAACAAGTCCGTTTTTACGGCTCCACTGGGGCACCATGGGGACCTTCCCACGGCATTTCGCCGTTTTTCGGTCTGAAGTTGACACAAATTCGGTAGAATTCGTTCATTCCTCTACCATTTTACTGCCAACTTACTGCAAAAAGCAAGCGGACTTTCATGATATTGTAGTGGTGTTAGTCTTATCTACCAAATATAGTCCGACTCACTACCATTTTGGTGAAAACTAAATTCCTGATCTCTACCGTACAACTTCCATCTGACTAACATTTTGGTGCCAAGTTTTGAGCCCCCGGATTCCACATTGCTACCAATTTGCTTCCATCTTCGCCCGCAAACGCCCTAAATAAGCCATTTTGGGGGCCTGTATATAGACAATTAGTTTGTTGCTGTTATATCTACTATCATATATGTATATAGGAGCCCTCATTGTTTATCCATCAGTCAACTTGGAAGTAAAATGGTAGTCCGCACCAAAAACATCGATTTAGGATGCATTTTCCTTTATCACCCCACTATTTCGAACGAACTTGGGTACCGGCTTCTTTTTTATCTGCTGAGCCGGGCTTACGGGATCGGCCGGAGGGTTTTGTTCGACATGTTCAGTAGCCTCTTCAGGTTCATCTGTTGCTGGTGGAGGTTCAGGGGCATCCTCTGTAGGCGCCTCAGGCTCCTTTTCTTCTTCCGGCTCTATTGGTACCTCGGTATCGTCGGCTTTAGCACTGTCTTGGGCTACTTACTCGTATTCCTTGTCCCACTCTTCGGCTGTCTTTAGAAGCTCCGCCTCTTTTTCGTCCTTTAGGAGCTCGTTTTCTTCTTTTATGTGATCCTCCCTTCGTTTTTCCTCATCCTTCGCCTTTTTCTTTCTGGAATGTGTAACTAAGTAAGCTACAGTACCAATCACGGCCACACCTGCGATGATCCAAAATACGGGAACTTGATGCTTATCGTCGCTGTTTCCTTCGGGGCTTTTGCCCTCAAAGGAGTCAGAATTAAGTGAGATCACTGCTCCCTCGGTGATAGCACCCGTCTTTGCAGCGGCTACCAGGTCTTTGGCGGACATGGTGCTTTCGTTTGCGTTTATGAACCATGACAGAAGATCGGTAACACCTGAGAGCGTTATGCCCTCCGAAGCGCCAAGGTCTTCAGGGAGTTCGTACTCAGCGGCTAAAAACTCATTTAAGCCATCTTCCATGGGTGCCTTTATGGACCATGACAAGGATGTCTTTATCATATTACTTCTTCATCATATCTTTTAGATAGTCGGTTTTATATAGCAATGCTTTTACATCGGAATCGTCATAATGAGGCTTTCTTCCGATGTGTCCATATTGCTCCATGATGTTGTCTATACTATGGGTCTTTACGCCAAAGTCGATATCTTCCTCGTCATCGTCGTATGTATACTCTTCTACGGGCTCTGTGTAATAAATGCTCTCATGGGAACCCTTCCTTTTTACCTTCTTTTTAGATGTGGCATAAGTACGCGGCATGCTTTCTTTGAATTCCCGGTCAGATTCTGTTGTTATATATTTTCCAAGGGAGAGCATGTGAAAGCGATTTAGTAGCATAAGCCTGATGTATCCGTTGCACTTATTGTTTCCTGTATACCACTCTTCTACTGTTCTTATCGGGATGCAGAAGATGTTTGAGATATCAGCCTTCCTCTTGCCGGCTTTAGTGATTATATCCTTAAAGGTCATATGTGACTTCTCATAGATCTCAGAGAGCATGATGGATGCGGCCTCTGGGTCGATCTCATACTTTCTGTTGAAGTCGATATAGCTTTCTGACATGGGATTGGTGAATTCTTTCATGTAGGATGACTTTGAATCGGCCTTTTCGGCAGCATTCCATAAACGGCTAAATACTCTGTCCGGCAGAATCTTTAGCCTGCTTGCTGGCTTATTATTGTTGTGGGGGCCGTATTTGATCAAAATGTTTCACAAATCTCATCGTTTTTTTAATCGTGATAATCTTACCACATTGTATGTGGGTTTTCAGTATCCCATCTTTCCTTTGAATTCTTCGCTTTCGCTGGTTTTGAAAATTTGGTCCTTTTTTATGTATTTCCCTGATGTTTCACAACCAGTACAGGGAAAATAATGTAAATGCATTATAATGGATAATGTAAAATATTATGATAACATTATAATGTAGATGCATATACATTAATATTACATTATGAATAGTTATGTAAAGGTGATGTTAAAACATTATGAGCCGGGTTCTGCTTGCATGCGTCCGGTGCATGACCGCATATCTGACATCCCGGGCAAGGTTCGGGTCCTATTCGCCTGCTGGCAATAATGTAAAAGTTATATAAAAATAATGTAAAAGCTTTATAAGATATATTGTGGATACATTTGGAAATATAATTGACATACGGGGATTTCTCATTATAATATTAATGTAATAGCATTGCGAAATATAATTCAAAAGCAT
>JAILEN010000054.1 GCA_024687655.1 Lachnospiraceae bacterium
AAAAAAATCCCTACAAACCGCTTAAAATAACGGTTTGCAGGGATATGTGTTTCTATTCAAGCTCGCAAAAACCAACCTGCTACATATTGAATATGTTGGATTTGCATTAGCATGACCGTTCATTTCTGAACGGTCTGAATGTATTTACTGCACTTTTCAAGATTTTTATTGTCAATTAGCGATTGTCACGAGTGACAATCCCTTACTCTTATAGAGAAGCTCGCTTATTGGGTATAAATTCAATGCTAAGGGTACTATCCATAGCCTCTGCCAATCTCTTTAAGAGATTAAGGCTTGGATTTCTTGTGCCTTTTTCCAATCGACTGATATCAGCCTGACTAATACCACTTTTCTGTGACAGCTCCATCTGCGTCATACCCGCATTGATCCTGGCATCCAATATTGCTCTTGTGATATTCACTTCCGGCTGTATAGCCTCATATTCCCTAACAAACTCCTGATCCTGCATGAGTTCATCAGTGAGTTCCTGCAAATCACTCATAAGTTCCAGCCTCCTTCCTGCGATGATAATCAGTTCTTCTATCCTTAGCCAACTCAATCTCACTTCGTGGCGTCTTTTGTTGTTTTTTAACAAATCCATTGGTTGCTATGATTATTCTATCCTTATCAAAGAAATATAAAACACGTACTATGTCATTACCCTCGATGGTTCGTAATTCAAAGATTCCATCTCCTAAGTCTTTCGACAGAGGTTCTCTCGCCATATTTCCATATTCTTCAAGAAGATGCATATTGGCTACAACTTTTGCCTTCATCTTTATGTCAAGAGATCGTATGAACTGCCCTACAGGTTTAGTCCCATCCTCTTTTTTGTAAAAATCAACCTTAAACTTCTCCAAGGGCCTTCCCCTCTCTTTATGCTATATATAACATATTTTTCATCCTATCGTCAACAGAAATGATGAAACAAATTAAAATCCAAATCAGTATCTAAGGATCTGTCCCTCCTTTATCTTATCGGGATCCTTGATATTGTTAAGAGACATCAGACTCTTTACCGTGGTATTTAGCTTGATCGCTATTCCTGTCAATGTATCACCATGTACAACCGTATATGTTCTGTTTGCTGTATTGATCTTCGAGGCAT
Organism: Lachnospiraceae bacterium; assembly: GCA_024687655.1. Lineage (GTDB taxonomy): Bacteria > Bacillota > Clostridia > Lachnospirales > Lachnospiraceae > JAILEN01. The sequence continues at coordinate 1,109 of JAILEN010000054.1, forward strand.
TCTGAACTGCTCCACGTCCACCATAATATGCATACAGGTATAACGGTCCGTACCACGGAATCGTGGTGTATGCCTTAACATTTTTACCAGGCAGTGTTACCTTATAATCAACATTCTGGTAAGTGTAGCTGAATACAAGTGTGATCTTCGGATTATCCTGCAGGGTCTTCATGATGTCATAGGGAAGTGCCGTACCCTTATCCCATGTCACTGTCTGCTCTCCGCCAAGCGATATTGCCGTGGCAAGTTTCGCCCTGAGTTCATCAAGATAATCGAAAGGCTTTTCATCCTTCGGCTTACTGTCTTCCGAACCACTTCCGGAATCATCGGAATCATCATCCTTTGATCCTCCGCCGCCACCCGATTTCTTTTTGAATACGGCTTTGATCTTTACATTGGAATTACCTATATCGAAAGTCGTTGTGGCTTTACTTGCATCAGTAACGGTAACTCCACCTGACTCCACTACCCACTCTTTGAACTGATAGCCATTACTTGCTGTCGCTTTTATCGTAACCGTGGTCCCGGTCGTGCCTGATGTGGGCGTTGCCGTGGCACTGCCATGTCCGTCATTTGTCATCGTAACTGAATACGTTGACGGCGGTAATGCTTCAAAGATTGCTTTTACCTCTACGTTGCTTGCCGGCATTGTGAACTTATTATTTGTGATCGTAACGCCGCCGGATACAACCTGCCATTCCTTGAATGTATATCCACCGTTCGGAGTAGCTGTAAGCGTTATCTCTGTTCCGGCTGTTGCAGTTGTCGCACTTGCGGATGCCGTACCATGTCCGTCATCGGAGCATGTAACAGTATATTCCGTTCCGTCGGGAATGGTTATCTCAGCCGGAGTTGATGCATAATCTGTTTCCGTATTTCCGTTTATCTTCTCTGCAAGGATATATACTTTCCACGATGTATCATAATCATTCGGAAGTGTAAATGTACCGCTTGAACCGGATGTGTTCAGCGCGCCATAATATTTCAACACTGCTCCGTCGGCATTCCACGCCCCGTCCGAAATGAATACAGATATTCTGTCATAGCTTCCCGACGCTGTGAAAGGAACAGTTATAGTAGATTCCGATCGCGTTACGGTTCCGCTTGTTACTGACAGATTATTATCCTTTACAGTCAGCTTCCAGTTTGTGGTTTTATGATCTCCCGGTTCGCTAAGGGTACCTGCGGCACCTGATTTGATGCCTGCGGCATCAGATGTGAAGATGATAGATGAAAGATTTAAATTAAAAGCGGGGCGCACACCCACAATGAAGCCGACAAAGTAGCCGTCGTAGTCCACAGTGCCGTCGTTGTCCACATCCGCGGCTTTGTTATCATCGTCGCCCGGCGAGCGCAGTCACTAAAAATCGCTTGCCTCACGATATGTCTGTCCCACAAGATCAGCTTCCTTTGTAGACAGCAGCCACAGATTTGCACTTACGGAACCCGCATCTGATATACCGTCGCAATAATTGCCGGGACCCTGACTGTAGTCCCCATGGGCAAGTGATCTTTCTGCTATTTGGCCCTTCTCAATGTCTCAATTCTTCTGGACAATCATGTAGATGCCAGGACAGTAATTGACCAGGTCGGTCACAGTGATATTGCAATATCTGAAACTCATTATCATCGGAACAGGAAGACAATCCAAAAAAAGCAGGACATTTTTAATCAGATTTCAGAATTGCGCGGAGAGGGGTTTTTACGGGCAAAATAAGAGGTAACACCTGACAAACCCTGAAAAATCAACAAAAACGGAGGCAGGTGTTACCCTGAGTGTTACTTTCCTGATTTAAGCATGAAAAAACCCGCTCAGAGAGCGGGTTTCGAGTAGCGAAGGGGAGACTTGAACTCTCGACACCACGGGTATGAACCGTGTGCTCTAGCCAGCTGAGCTACTTCGCCACAACAAAGGCATTATACTCTTGCGATGCTTCACGTGTCAAGGGAAAATCTG
>JAILEN010000141.1 GCA_024687655.1 Lachnospiraceae bacterium
GGGTGTGCAGAGTGCTCTGGAAAAGATCCCCCTCATCGGAGAGGCCCTTGTCAGTGGCATCCGCAAGGTGAAAAACGGTATCAAGCAGCTGCTCATCCCCGGTATGATATTTGAGGATCTGGGGATCATGTATATCGGTCCTGTCCGGGGTCACAATATCGAGGATATGGAGAGGGCGTTTCACCGGGCCAGGGAGTTTCAGGGGCCGGTTCTGGTGCACGTGATCACGGAAAAGGGAAGGGGCTTTGCGCCTGCACAGCGTCACCCCAGTCGTTTCCACGGTGCGGATCCCTTTGACAAGGAGCGGGGACTGCCTCTGGTATCCAAAAAGCCTTCCTACACCGACATTTTTTCCACAGTCATGAGAAAAATGGGAGACAGAAATCCCAATGTGGTGGCCGTCACCGCCGCCATGATGGATGGCACGGGGCTGAAGCGCTTCCACAATATGTTCCCTGACAGATTTTTTGATGTGGGTATTGCAGAGGAGCATGCGGTGACCTTTGCTGCAGGCATGGCTACCCGTGGCATCATTCCCGTGGTGGCGATCTACTCCTCCTTTTTGCAGAGAGCCTATGACCAGCTCCTCCATGATGTGGCGCTCCAGAAGCTGCATGTGGTTTTTGCTGTGGACAGGGCAGGGCTTGTGGGCAGTGACGGAGCCACCCATCAGGGTGTTTTCGATCTGTCATATCTGACCACCATACCCGATATGGTGGTCATGGCACCCAAGAATAAATATGAGCTTTCCGATATGATGAAATGGGCGGTGGCCTACGGGGAGGGACCTGTTGCCATACGGTATCCCCGGGGTGAGGCCTGTGTGAACTATCGGGATGAGCGGGCCCCCATCAGGCTGGGACGGTCCGAGCCCATGAAGTCAGGCGGCAGGATCCTCTTATATGCTATCGGATCCATGGTGGATGAGGCCATGAAGGCCAAAAAGCTCCTTTCTGCCGATGACATCAAGGTGGCAGTATGTAACGCCAGATTTGCGGCGCCCCTGGATGAGGCCTATCTGAAGGAGGCGGCGGACAGGTATGATATGATAGTGACCATGGAGGAAAATGTCCGATCCGGCGGGTTCGGTGAGCACGTTACGGATTGCCTCATGGCTTTGGGATACAGGGGCAGGGTGGAGATCATCTCTGTGCCTGATGAGTTTGTGGAGCATGGTAACGTGGCTCTTCTTAAGAAAAATCTGGGGATCGATGCGGAATCGGTTGCCGAAAGGATAAAAAAGTGGCAGAAAACAAAACGGTAAAGGAAAGATTGGATGTGATCCTGGTGGATCGCGGACTGGCGCCCAGCAGGGAGAGGGCCAAGGCCCTCATAATGGAGGGCATAGTCTTTGTAAACGGCGTCCGTGAGGACAAGGCGGGCTCATCCTTTCCGGTAAATGCGGATATAGAGGTCCGTGGCAGCGGCATGGAGTTTGTCAGCCGTGGCGGATATAAGCTTAAAAAGGCCATGGAGGAGTTCCCCATCGATCTGGAGGGGGCTGTCTGCATGGATATTGGCGCATCCACCGGAGGTTTTACTGACTGTATGCTCCAAAGGGGAGCAAAAAAGGTGTATTCCGTGGATGTGGGCACCAACCAGCTGGACTACAGGCTTCGTACCGATGAGAGGGTGGTGTGCATGGAGCAGACCAATGTACGCTATATGGTACCGGAGGACATAGAGGATGTGCCGGATTTTATCTCTGTGGATGTTTCCTTTATATCACTGGGGCTGGTGCTGCCGGTGGTGAGCGCCCTGCTTTCGGACAGTGGCAGCTCAGTGTGTCTCATCAAGCCCCAGTTTGAGGCCGGACGGGAACAGGTAGGTAAAAAAGGAGTGGTTAGGGACCCTGCGGTGCACCGTGAGGTCATAGAAAAGGTGCTGACCTACGCCTCAGACAACGGGCTTTATCCCGCAGGACTGTCATATTCCCCCATCAAGGGTCCGAAGGGCAATATTGAGTATCTCCTATATCTGTTGAAGCACGAGCCAACGCCATCGGAGAGGGCCGGCGCAGATTCAGGCTTTTCGGCGGAAGCCGTCAAAAGGCTGGTTGATGATGCACATTTCAACCTTAAATAATTATAGTAAATCCATAAATTCCTTTCCTTATATGTGTTTGATTTTTTACACGCTTTAAAGTATAATAGTTCCGCTGCGTGAGATTTGTGTATTCAAAGTATTTGGGATGACATCCTGGGACAAACGGGATCCCCATGTCATCCTGAGCGTGGTGAAGTTTCTGCCAGAGGCAGAAACCCGAAGAAGTCATCGGAGATGACTTCAACTTAGCGAAGGATCTTTTTCAGGGAGTTTTTATCGATGTTTTTTGCAGACATAAATTGGAATCTTGACCTTGATATGTGTGCACTGTTTATTATCTCTATTTTGATGGTGTTCATTCTTCGTCGTCAGATACTTCCTTTGCGTCAAAATCTCATTTTTCTGGGTCTCATGACCTGTCACATGCTGGTGGCGCTTACGGATATTGTGGCGTCAGTCATGCTTTCTTATCCCGAAAGATATACTGTAGGCATGCTATATGCCATCAATATCATATATTATTGCCTGCGCGTGGTGAGTTCGGCTATTTTCCTTATGTTTATACTGGCGCAGACAGGGCAGCTCCATGATTCCGGCATCCTTTTGAGATTTGCACTGGAGTGGCCTGAGATACTGACCTGCGCCATGGCTATACTGACCCCCGTTACCCACTGGGTATTTTACATCGATGAAACCGGAGGCTTCCACTATGGTCCCGGCAGGCATTTGATCTATGGGGTCACCATGGCCTACTATGCTATCGGTACTATACATGTTATGGAAAAGCATAAGATTTTGAAAAGGATGTCGCGCTGGTCGGCTTATCTGTTTGTGGGCTTTACGGTTATCGCAGCCACCATGCAGCAGTTTTTTACACCTCATACCCAGACCCTTTCCATAGGAGTCACTGCGGGACTTCTCATCATGTGCCTATCCGATGAGAATCCGGACATGTTCAGGGACAGGGTCACATCCATTTTTGATGTGGACGGATTGAGGCTTTTATATAATGAATATCTCCATTACGGCAAGTATCACCGTGTGGGAGTCATGGCCTTTGAGAGCTATCAGGACCTGCGTTCCACCTATGGCGATGAGGTTATGAATAATCTCCTGGAGAGGATAGGCATCCAGATCAGATTGGGCTTTCCCAAGGACACCATTTTCTACATCAATAACGGGTGCTTTTTGTTCCTGGATGAGGAGGACGATATCGATGATGCCCGGGAGAGGGCTCTGACCTATTTTACCAGGCCTATAAAGACCTCAAAGGGCGATATCATGCTTTCTCCCTGCTTTGCCATTTTTGATGAAAAACTGAGACCCTCGTCCTATGATGAGATGAGAAATGCCATGCAGATGGGACTGGATGAAGCCCTCAGACAGGGGGACGGGACCATGGTCATGGTGACGGAGGAGATGCTCCAGTCTGCGGCATACGAGCTGGAGATCGAGGCGGCTATCGACCGTGCCCTGAAGGGTGATTCACTGGAGATCTTCTTCCAGCCCATATATGACACCAGGAAAAAGAAGATCAGCTCTGCTGAGGTTCTGGTACGTATCCGTGATGAGAAGCTGGGGCTTTTGATGCCGGACAAGTTCATCGGAAAGTCTGAGGAAAACGGTTCCATTTTAAAACTGGGCCAGAAGGTGTTTGAAAAGACCTGTGAGTTTATCAGGGATCACGACCTGGATGAACTGGGGCTGGATTATGTGGAGGTCAACCTCTCCCCCGTTCAGTGCATGAGAGAGCAGCTGGCCTTTGAGTTCAAGGAGATCGTGGAGCGATACGGAGTGGATTATTCCCGGATCAATCTGGAGATCACCGAGACCAATTCCACCGACTCGGCGGTTACCAGGGAGAATATGGAGAGCCTTATGGCCAGCGGCATGAGCTTCTCGCTGGACGACTACGGCACCGGTTTTTCCAATCTGGTGGATGTTATGAGGCTGCCCCTTCATATTGTAAAGATTGACAAGTCCATCGTCTGGGCATACTTTAATGACGGCAATACCACCCTTTTACATGTGCTCTCACTTTTCAAGGAGAGCAACAAGGAGGTAGTCTGCGAGGGTGTGGAGACTCTGGAGATGGCGCAGCAGCTTTCCGAGCTGGGCTGTGACCATGAGCAGGGCTTTTATTTCTCAAAGCCCATACCTCAGGAGGAGTTCCTGAAGTACCTGGATGATTTTGATGAGGTAGTATAGTCAGGACCCTTCGCTTCCTTCAGGATGACAGGGGATACGGGAATCTCATTGTTTTTATTCTAAAAACAATGAGCGGCATTCTGAGCGTGGTGAAGCTTCTGTCTATGACAGAAGCTTGAAGAAGTCATCGGAGATGACTTCAACCGCGCGAAGAATCTTTTTTAAAGGAGTTATAATGCAGTTAAACGGATCACAGATAATATTGGAAGTTTTAAAGGAGCATGGCGTGGATACCGTCTTCGGCTATCCCGGCGGTGCCATCCTCAATCTATACGACGAGCTGTACAGGCAGAGGGACCAGATCCATCATATCCTCACATCCCATGAGCAGGGGGCGTCCCATGCGGCGGACGGATATGCCAGGAGTACCGGCAGGGTGGGAGTGTGCTTTGCCACCTCCGGTCCCGGAGCCACCAATCTGGTGACAGGCATAGGTACGGCCTATATGGATTCTGTGCCCATGGTTGCTATCACCTGCAACGTGACGGGATCCCTTCTGGGCAAGGACAGCTTTCAGGAGATCGACATAGCAGGTATCACCACCCCTATTACCAAGCACAATTTCATCGTCAAGGATGTCAGGGATCTGGCTGATACCCTGCGCAGGGCATTCAGGATAGCCAAGCGGGGCAGACCCGGGCCCGTTCTGGTGGATATCACCAAGGACGTGACGGCTGCAAAGTGCAATTATGTAAAAACGGAGCCTGAAGTGGTGGGGCCTGTAGTCTCAGAGATCACGGATGAGGATCTGGAGGCGGCCTGCTATCTCATATCCAAGGCAAAAAAGCCTTATATCTTTGTGGGCGGCGGAGCCCGTATCAGCGGAGCCGCAGAGGAGTTGTTACAGCTGGCGGAGCTTATTGATGCGCCGGTCTGCGATACCCTCATGGGCAAGGGCTGCTTCCCCGGCACCCATGAGAGATACACGGGTATGCTGGGAATGCACGGCACCAAGGTATCCAATCTGGGAGTCAGTGACTGCGATCTGCTGCTTGCCCTGGGCACCAGATTTTCGGATCGTGTGTTGGGTAACCCCAAAAAGTTTGCCCATCACGCCCGGGTGGTCCATATAGATGTGGATCCCGCAGAGGTCAATAAAAACGTGGTGGCTGATGCTGCAGTGATCGGTGACATGAAGGAGGTGCTAAAGCGCATCATTCCCATGCTTAAAAAGCAGGATCACTCTGAATGGATGCAGCACATCAGGGATCTGCAGGATAGTCTTCCCGTAAAATATCCTCATGGCTTTAACGGTCCCTATGTGGTAAACTCCCTGTATAAAAAGACTCACGGTGATGCCATCATCGTGACTGAGGTGGGCCAGCATCAGATGTGGGCCGCACAGTATTATAAGTACAAGGGCATCAGACAGTTTTTATCCAGCGGTGGCCTGGGTACCATGGGCTATGGACTGGGAGCTGCCATCGGAGCTGCCTGCGGTAATCCCGGAAAAAAGGTGATAAATATCGCCGGTGACGGCTGTTTTCGTATGAACATGAACGAGCTCATCACCGCCTCCCGCGAGAAGCTTCCCATCATAGAGATCATTTTGGACAACGGAGTTCTGGGGATGGTCCGCCAGTGGCAGGATATTTTCTACGGCGAGAGATATTCCGAGACTACCCTCATGGGTCAGGTGGATTATGTGAAATTGGCTGAGTCCATGGGAGTAAAGGGATACTGTGTCTATACCGAGGCCGATTTTGAGACGGCCATTACAGAGGCGCTGGCCGCTGACGGTCCCGTTCTCATCGACTGCCGCATCGACAGCGATGACAAGGTATGGCCCATGGTGGCGCCGGGAGCACCCATCGAGGAGTGCTTCGACGATTCAGACAGGTGAGGCTGGCCGTGCTGAGGGTAAAAGATCCTTCGCTAAGTTGAAGTCATCTCCGATGACTTCTTCGGGTTTCTGCCTCTGGCAGAAACTACACCACGCTCAGGATGACAGCAGATCTACGCCGAAGTAGAGACATACATTTTTAACAACGAAGTTGGCGATGATGATCACCAGCGCAATTATGAGAATGCGAATTGTCGGTCGCTCGAGGCTATCCTCGGGCGATCTTATTTTTTTAAAAAGTAAAAAGGCGCACGCCAGGACAGTATATATCACCAAAGGATGATATATGAAGGATCTCACAGGATGCCCCTTTAAAAGAGCCATCACCGCCCGCGTCCCTCCACATCCGGGGCAGTAGTACCCCGTGATCATATGAAATACACAGGGGCACTTGGCATAAAGATATGATGCGATTTTTGCAAACAGTTCCTGTAACATGTACCACATTATAGCACTTTTGCGTTATGCTTCAATGTCATTCTGAGCGTAGCGAAGAATCTTTTAAGGATCCTTCGGGAGGTTGGAGTCATCTCCGACAACAGCCAGGCCTCCTCGAAAAAACGTTGGAAACTCAATGGGTACACGGGAGTTTTTCTCAAATTTTGTATTGAGAAATGAGCAAAAGTGTTGTATCATATAAATCACCTGAGATACCTTAAGCCCTGTTGTATTTTGAACCTACAATTACTTTAAACGGGAATCCTATATTCTCCATCTGATATCGGGCCTTGGTCACCGCCTTTGCGGGAGGGGCACATCCCCCGATGGATGATTGATGATGGTATGCGGTAACCCACCTGGCTTTGGCTAGGAGTCAAAATCACAGGCCGGATCTTAGGTTGTTATTTCAAGCGGAACCATCGGTGCCGCTTCTCGGTGTGTGAATACGTCTATTTTTTTTATGGTTCTTTGTTAAATTTTTAACGCAAGGCCATAAGATCATTAAATAGAAGACACTGTAAATTCAGATGAAAAGGAGAGGAAGCATGAGTAGAAAAGTAGTATTAGCAGGTGCTTGTCGTACAGCTATCGGCACAATGGGGGGATCACTTTCGACTATCCCGGTAGCGGATCTCGGTGCCATCGTTATCAAGGAAGCACTGAACCGCGCAGGCGTTAAGCCCGATCAGGTTGATCACGTGTATATGGGCTGTGTTATCCAGGCAGGACAGGGACAGAACGTTGCCCGTCAGGCTACGATCAAGGCAGGACTTCCCGTAGAGGTTCCCGCAGTTACTTCCAACGTAGTTTGCGGATCAGGCCTTAACTGCATAAACCAGGCTGCACAGATGATCATGGCAGGAGACGCTGACGTAGTTGTAGCCGGTGGTATGGAGAACATGTCCATGGCACCCTATGCTATTCCCCAGGGACGTTACGGATATCGTATGACATGGCCCAGCGCCAGCCAGGGAGCTTTGGTTGATACCATGGTCAAGGACGCTCTTTGGGATGCTTTCAATGATTATCATATGATCCAGACAGCAGACAATATCTGCAACGAGTGGGGCCTGACCCGCGAGGAGCTGGATGAGTTCGCATTTAAGTCACAGCAGAAGTGTGCTAAGGCTCAGGAGAGCGGCGCATTTGATGATGAGATCGTACCCGTAGAGGTTAAGGTCAAGAAGGAAACTGTTGTATTCAATAAGGATGAGGGTCCTCGTCCCACAGTTACTCTTGAGAAGCTTGCAGGCATGCGTCCTATCAATAAGGATGGCTTTGTTACCGCAGGTAACGCTTCAGGTATCAATGACGGCGCAGCTGCCATCGTTGTTATGAGCGAAGAGAAGGCTAAGGAGCTGGGTGTTACACCTATGGCTACCTTCGTAGCAGGAGCTCTTGCAGGCGTACGTCCCGAGGTTATGGGTATCGGCCCTGTTGCAGCTACCAAGAAGGTTATGGAGAAGACCGGTTATAAGATCGAGGACTTCGACATCATCGAGGCTAACGAGGCTTTCGCTGCACAGTCAGTTGCAGTTGGTAAGGATCTCGGCATCGACGTAGAAAAGCAGCTTAACCCCAACGGCGGCGCTATCGCTTTAGGACATCCCGTTGGAGCTTCAGGTGCGCGTATCCTGGTTACACTTCTTTATGAGATGAAGAAGGCCGGCGCTCATAAGGGTCTCGCCACACTTTGCATCGGCGGCGGCATGGGCTGCGCAACCATCGTAGAGATGTGAGCGATAAAAGGAAGATAATAGATATACATGAGTGATGCTTGCATCACTGAATGTATATCTATTAGATTCCCTAACGGACATGAGCAAGAAGCACGGTAGTGCGGATTGCGAATGGACGTAGGATTGCGGGAGTGCGAAGCACGAAGCAATCCGTTTTAGCGCGTTAACTATATAAAAAGGAGGAGAATAAATGAAGGTAGGAGTAATTGGTGCCGGCACAATGGGCCAGGGCATCGCAAAGGCATTTGCACAGATCGACGGCTACGAAGTAGCTCTCTGCGACATCAAGCAGGAGTGGGCCGATGGCGGTAAGGACAAGATCGCCAAGGGTTATGCCAGATTAGTCGAGAAGGGCAAGATGGATCAGGCTGCGGTAGACGCTATCGTTGCAAAGATCACACCGGGTCTCAAAGAGGACCTCTGCAAGGACTGCGACCTCATCGTTGAGGCAGCATTCGAGGACATGGAGGTTAAAAAGACCACATTCAAAGAGCTTGATGATATCTGTAAGGAGAGCTGCATTTTCGCATCCAACACATCATCACTTTCCATCACCGAGATCGGCAGCGCTGTAAAGCGTCCCCTTATCGGCATGCATTTCTTCAATCCCGCTGACCGCATGAAGCTGGTTGAGGTCATCGCAGGCGTTAACACTCCCAAGGAGACAGTTGATGCTATTAAAAAGATCTCCGAGGAGATCGGCAAGACACCCGTACAGGTTAATGAGGCAGCAGGCTTTGTTGTTAACCGTATCCTCATTCCCCTTATCAACGAGGCAGCTTTCATCAAGATGGAAGGTGTATCCGATATTGAGGGTATCGACAACGCTATGAAGCTTGGTGCAAACCATCCCATGGGACCCCTTGAGCTGGGTGATTTCATCGGATTGGATATCTGCCTTGCCATCATGGATGTTCTCTACAACGAGACAGGTGATTCCAAGTATCGTGCATGCCCGCTTCTTCGCAAGATGGTACGCGGCGGCAACCTGGGCGTAAAGAGCGGCAAGGGATTCTATGTATACAACCCTGACAGGACCAAGACACCCGTTGATGCAATGTAATATTAAAGATCCTTCGGACTGCGTCCTCAGGATGACATATCCGTTCACTGCGGTGTAGGCTTTGTCACTCTGAGCGCAGCGAAGAGTCTTATATAAAGGAGAATAACTATATGGAATTTACATTGGATAAAAAACATGAGATGGCGAGACAGCTCTTCGCTGAGTTCGCCGAGAAGGAGGTTAAGCCTCTCGCTCAGGAGACTGACGAGACAGAGGTTTTCCCTCGTGAGACAGTTACAAAGATGCAGAAGCTGGGCTTCATGGGTATCCCCATTCCCAAGGAGTACGGTGGACAGGGCTGCGACGTACTGACCTATGTTATGTGCGTTGAGGAGCTGTCCAAGGTCTGCGGTACCACCGGTGTTATCGTATCGGCTCACACATCACTTTGCTGTGACCCCATCCTCACATATGGTACCGAGGAGCAGAAGCAGAAGTATCTGGTTCCCCTGGCAAAGGGTGAGAAGCTCGGTGCTTTCGCACTGACAGAGCCCGGCGCAGGTACGGATGCCCAGGGTGCACAGACAAAGGCTGTTTTGGACGGCGATGAGTGGGTACTCAACGGCACCAAGTGCTTCATTACAAACGGTAAGGAAGCGGACATTTATATCATTTTTGCCGTGACGGATATCGTGGAAGGCAGACGCGGACCGCAGAAGCGTTTCTCTGCTTTCATCGTTG
>JAILEN010000086.1 GCA_024687655.1 Lachnospiraceae bacterium
AAGATTATATCCGATATGGCAAGAATATTTCCGGGAGTACTTTTATGCTTCCCGGAAATATTCTTGCCATATCGGATATAATCTTTGATAAGAAAAATGGCTTGGGGAGGACTGATGTCGCCCTCGTCCAAAGGGATTATAATCTGGGCACCTTAAATGATAAGACACCCGAGGAAATGTTTGTTATCAGACAAAATCTAAAGGATGCCATGAGAAAGGAGATACACCGTGCCATAGCCTCCGGTCAGATGGTTTCCATGCTGTCGCATGGGCATTATGTGACCATAATAGGCATAGAAGATGATAAAATCACGTACCTGGATTCCATAGTGCATTATCCTAAGCCGCCGGAGTCTGCCAACGTACCTAAAACCATGGATTTTGATACCTACCTTACCTCAAGCTACGGGAGAGGATATGGTACGGTAGAGCTTTCTTATCTTAAAAAGATAGATAAGGGCGATTTTGATGAGCTTAAAAAAGAGTATGGTGGTCTAGATAAGGATAAAAACACAGGGGAAGTAATAAGAACCAACGGGCTTGTCTCCGACTCTGATGTGGCACACAGATCGAGCGTGGTGATCACCAAATCCTATGATGAGATGAAAAACAGTGAAAACGCGGATATAGCAGACTATATCTCCGAGCGGATATGCCTCCACAGGGAAGCCTTTCTCGATAAGCAGAAAAATATAGGATCAGAGAAGAAAAAAGAGGGAAAGCGCACCTTAGATGAGCTGATGAAGGAGAATCAGATCCAAAAATCCGCCCCCAAAAAACAAAAGGAGTGGGAAAAGTCCGGTAAGCCGCTGCATCAGTACGTCAGGAATGTAATGGAAAAAAATCCTGATTTCAGGCAGCAGCTCGTTCCCGGGAAATTAACAGATAATGCCGTCGAAAGCCAGGTTGTGGAGGCCTACAAGGAGGTTCATGGCAAGCAGGCGACACTAAGTGCGCCTAAAAGAAGCAACAGGGTGAAGGCTTATAAGAAAAAGGCAGCGTTGCAGGAGATGGTTTTAAATAAGACTGGTGATCACGATAAATCTGTAAAGACAGTGGAAGATCAGCTGGAGATTTCATTTAATGAGGTTTATAAGATGCAGCTTGAAAGAAATACCAGGGTGGTGGTCACAAGCTTTGCATACCTTAAGCAACTTAGTGTTGATGACGCTTTTTTCATGGCCACTGCTTTAAATAATAAGGTGGATGAATCAGATTCTGAAGGGGCAAAGAACCAGGTTAAAGCCATGGAGGATATATTCTCGGAGGTTTTGAAGCTGGATCTGCGTGAATTTAACTATAATTCTGTAAATGATCTGGCGAATAGGAATTTAGGCAGGCTTATGGCAATATCCAATATAGCCTTTGAAAAGGATGCTATATTTAACAGATATATGAAGCTCAGGGGCAGCAAGGGTCTAAGGGATAAAAAGCTCTTTAGGCTCACGGATGAGGCTGTAGGCGAGCTTAATGCAAGACTTGTGGTGATGCAGAATATAAACAGGAATATAAGACCTATGGTTGAGATGATAAAAAGCCCATATTATGCGAGGCTTGCGAATAAGGATATGGCAGATAAAAGCATAGAGGAGCTGGACGCGGCTTTACTTTCGGAGAAGCAAAAGAACCGGGACAATAATCTGCCTGTATCCCCTTTGGAGAAGTACTTAAAATCTCTGGTGGAGATAAAAAAGAATTATGCGCAGGATGGTGACCGGGCTTTTGGAAAGGGTGTGGATGCAAACTCGCTTTTGGAGCGTGAACGAAGATCACAGGGGCTAAAGTGACGGGATCGGCATCCGACCGGAGTAAGTCAGATATAAACTGTGGTATATAGAGGAGTGTATATGAGTATTGAGGGATTAAAGTATACCGGAATAGGAGATAAAAACCGGAGTTATTTTGACAAGATGCTCTATGATGACAAACCGGCAGAAGCAGGTGATGTACTTAGAGTAGGTCTGATCATGGATGGAGCAGCGGCAGGGGCGGCATCAGTCACCTTTGAGGAGGAGACGGAGTCGGTTCTGCTTGGATCCTTTTTTATAGCGCCCCCGTTTAGAAGAGAGGGACTGGGCAGGGAGCTCCTTTCAAGGATGGAGGATGAGGTGGCTTTATACGCTTCGGGCATAGAGGCTGAGTTTACTTCAAAATCAGTGGGAATGGCTGAGTTTTTCACGCAAATGGGGTATGCGGTAAGCGAGGGATATCCTATATACAGCATGAAGGTGTCTGATTTTTTGGGCAACAGGCGCATGATTACTTTTACCATGAAGACTAAAAGCAGCCACGACTTTACTCCCTTTTCCGGGATGACATCAGAAGAAAGATACAGCTGCTATGACAGACTTTTTGATGAGGGAGTATTTATCACAGAGGATAATACCGATGGTTTACTCCTGGAATATTCCGGCATCATAAAGGGAGAGGATGGCGAGGATATCTGTATGATCTGCCGGGAAAGCGAGGATACCATAATTCTATCCCAGCTTATCAGGTTCGGTGAGGGCTTTTCCACAGAGTTTACCGAAGCGCTGCTTACATTTTACTCTGCCATAGAGCGTACCGAGGGTAGGTATGAGAACATCGCCATAGTCATGGCAAATCCAAAGGTAGTGGGTGTGCTGCCTACACTTTTAGGTGATAAATTTCCCCATGAGGTGACACAGTCATACAGGGCGGTTAAAGCATTATAGAAAAAAGGAGCATTCCTGTAATTTATAAATAGCGCCAGTTGATGTTATAATGTGTATATTACAGTATCAACCAAGTCATCAGAGGAAACAGTAACCATGACCGTATATGAGATACCAAAGGAACTTGCGCCGGTTTTTGCGGAGTTTGTGCCAAAATATATTCTGGGAAAGACGGGGATGCCCGGTTACCATACTCTCGGAGAAGTGGTTATGGCAGCCGGTGAGTATTACACAGCCGGTTTTATTCAGGTCTATGACGGTACCTTAAGAAAAAGCCATGAGGCAGCTATAATCTATCTGTATGTTCCGGAAGATGAGAGGGAACAGAATAATGCCTGGTCCCTTCTAATGGAGACGGAACGTCGGCTCAGGATGCTTGGTGTGAAAAAACTCACGGTCAATATGAATGATGTCTTTAAGGAATCTCTTGCACCATATTTTACAAAAATGGGTTTTTCTGAGCGTACCAATATGCCCAAACTCGTCACAGCGCCTTTTGGAGAACTTGCCAAAGATAAGCTTTTATCCATGCCTGACAGCAGCAAGGTGAGATCCTTCTCGGAAGTGACGAAGTCTGAGCTTACCAGGGTGATGCATTTATTAAGTGGGTCTACACTTAGTGACACAGGTATTGACCCCGATATTAATGCAGATGACTATTCCATGAAGATTTCACAGGTTTATCATAATGATGATCAGGACGGGATCCTGCTGGCTAAAAAAAGACCGGAGGGAGGCCTTGTATTAAAGCTTTGCAGATGCACCGGAAAAGATGTTCAAAAGGGGATGGCACTGCTTTTGTCAGCAGCATCAAAAGCAGCTAAACAGATATACACGGATGAAACACCGATAATAATTCTGTGCTATAATGATAACACTATGTCCGTGATAAGGGCGATAAATCCGGATGTAGAAATTAAGTCTATATGGCAGGGGGAGAAGAGTTATGAGTGAAATCTGAAAAGTAAAAAAGGACGTCCAGACCCAGGTATTTGAGGCACAGCAGAAAATAAAGGAAAACGACAAGATCGATCTGGATCAGTATTTTTCAGAGTTTAATATTCAAACTGAAAAACCCAAAGAGCTGGAAACGCCGGTTTTGAGTTATACCGAGATGGCAGAAAGCATCCAGAAGCAGAAATATAACAGGACAACCCTGCTTAACTGGAAAACCGAACAGTCTGAGGAGATGATAGAGGTCCTCCAGTACGTTTATGCCCTTGGAGGTACGTTAGAGAAGGAGGTGAACTTCGATCGTTTTGATGACGAGTATCAGATATTAAAGAAGTCTATGATGAAGCAATAAAGGCATGCTCAAATTATCTGTCAAAAAAGCAACCTAAAACCACTGAGGGTAAGGCCAGATATGATCTGGTAAGCCGTATGTCTGAAAGGCTTTATGAAGACAAGAGAATGATGGCTTTTAATGTCGAAACTGTTTTTAAACAACGGGTTGACGGCACAATGAAATGGAGTGAAATAGTAGCTGAATCACAACGTCGGATACTGAAATCTGATGATAAGAATATTAGGATAGAAAGAAATGAAAACCTGAATGCAGGTACGTCTGATCTGATCGTAATACAGGATGTGGACAAGCAATTCTATTTTAAAAAAGAGGAAAAAGCCATAGCTGCCACTCCGGAAGCCGTGATACATCAGCTTGCTGAAGAATATAAAGAGGAGATGGAGCAGTTATTACTTGGGGATAAGGGGGCATATAGTTATGTGCCTGAAGAGAGCCGCAAGCAACGACTGGAAAGCCTTGCAACCATGGTAAAATGTTTAGATCTTATGTCGCCTGCGCTTATGGAGCTCGAAGTTAATAAGTCCCTTTTCGGGTCTTCCGATGTGATATGGAATACCCATTCTGACCTCACGAAAGACCTGAATGAGGGATTCAAGGCAGCATTCAAGGAAGCTTTTGATCAAGTACATAAGGACTTCTCAAAACGCGGAAGAAATGCTGCCATGTGCCAGACCGCCCGTATCGACCCCGGCAGTGAGATCACAAAAAGAGACGAGGCCACATCTATAATGGCTGACCTTTTGGGCATCTCTGATATGGTGATGGTAAGCAAGCGGGCGAATCTCGACATGGATGGCGAACAGGTGTCGGGTCTTCGTATGGACACGTTCTATGGCAAGAGTAGTTCCGAATCACTAAGCACACCCAATGTCATAGGAAAGACCACCCATATGAGTACCCGGGCATTAAAACAGCTTATGACATTGCAGGTTTATGATATAATATGTGGTCAGGTGGACCGCAACGAGACCAATTATCTGGTGAAAACCGAGTTTGAAGGTGACCAGGCCATCGTACAAAACATCTGTGCCATAGACAATGATTTTTCATTTGGGAAACTGACATATAACGATATCCTTACAAAGGCGACTAACATAAAAGGGGGGCAGAACACTACAGAGACAAAAAATATCGAAAATGGGGATGAAATTCTCCTTAAGGGCCTTGACACAACCGTAGCGGAGAAGATCCTTGCGCTCACGCCATCCATGATCGATGTGGCACTAAGCGGGCTTTTAAGCAAGGATGAGTTATATACGTGTAAAGACAGGCTCAAGGGTGTCCAGCAGGCTATACTTAAGATGAAGAAACAGGATGAGGAGCATATAGGTGATCTGTTATATGATCCCTATCTTAAAGAATCCGAGACGGATTGGAACATTTTATTACATCAGCTGGAAAGGGAGGCCAACGAGGACATAAATGCAGAGAAGCAAATAGTACAGAACTCATACATCAAGAGCTATGTTTTGGGCAAAAAGATGGATTCTTTTGCAAATTTCGGTGAATGGCTGAAATATACGGCGAAATGTAAGGAAACCTTCTTTAAAAGTATTTCCTGGCTTACCGATAAGGCCAGTAAATATGACTATAACGGGATGGCATCAACCCTTGCAAATGTAAACGGAGCGTGGATTACGATCAACTCAGATTTCAGCAGGCTTATCCCCAAACTTAAGAAGGCTATTGACAACCATGATGATATGGTCATAGCCGAAACTCTGTACGAACTTGATCAGATCAGGATGAGACAGGCACATTAGGCTGATAATTAAAATGTAAAAATATTTTTTAGGAGGAAACAAAAATGACACTATGGATCGTACTTGCGGTGGTGGTTTTGCTTGTGCTGTGGTTTGTCCTCAGCTACAACAGCCTGATCCGTGGCAAGAACAAAATGGAGGAAGCTTTTTCCACAATGGATGTATACCTTAAAAAGCGCTTTGACCTGATCCCGAATCTGGTGGAGTGCGTAAAGGGCTATGCCAAGCACGAATCGGAGACATTGGAGAAGGTCATCGAGGCGAGAAATACCGCCGGTACAAAGCAGAGCACCGAGGAACGTATGAAAAACGAAGCTGCCATAAGCGGTGCTCTCCGTAATATTTTTGCCCTAGCAGAGGGCTATCCGGAATTAAAGGCAAACGAGAACTTTTTGGATCTGCAGGGTCAACTGCAGCGGGTGGAGGAGGATATCTCCAATGCCAGAAAGTACTACAACGCGGTGGTCAGACAGTTTAACAATCTGGTGATGACTATCCCTACGAATATCGTGGCTTCTATCTTCCATTTTGAAAAGCAGCCCATGTTCGAGGTGGCAGATGAGACAGAGCGAGAGAATGTTCAGGTGAAATTCTGATGAGGATGAGAAAATACACGGCTTTTATCTTCGCGCTTTTTCTTTGCCTTTTGCTTTTGCCGGCATCCGTGGTAAACGCAGAAGAATACGAGGATTCCAGCCCGGATGATTACATTACCAAATATTTTGATGTGGACGTGGAGTTTGACAGTTCCCACAGGGCGACGGTTACTGAGACCATCAATGTTGATTTCATTCAGCCCCATCATGGTATCACCAGGGTCATTCCCAAGGCGCTGGATAGCACTTATGAGATCGAAGAGATCAATGCGGACGATCGAAAGTTTTCGGTGGAGGAAAGCGATGAGAATTACACCATCCGCATCGGCGATGCCAACAGGACGCTGACCGGTGAGCAGGCCTATGTGGTCCGTTATCAGATCCAGTATTTTGAGGAAACAGATGCATCCGCGGATTTCCTGGCGCAGAATATGCTGCCTACGGAGTGGGATACATCCATACGGGAGTCCGTCCTGACACTTACCATGCCTGAGGAGATCGACTGGGACGGGATGTACATCTATGCCGGAGAATACGGAGCGGATGATGCCTATGCCTGGACGGAGCATTTTGATGGATATATCGACGGTAATACCATGGTGCTGGAGGGATCAAATCTCCCCCGGGGATACGGGCTTACCCTTCGGGATACCGCTCTTCCCGACGGATACTGGTCACAGGCTGTCTCATTTTTGGATCTTCACAGAGGCAGAGTTGTCGCCATAGTCATCGTGGCGGTGATACTGACCCTGCTTACTGCTTTTCTGTGGTATAAGTACGGCAGGGACGAGGATATCGTCGAGACCGTGGAGTTTTACCCTCCGGAGGGCATGACCCCGGCAGAGCTTGGATATGCCATAGACGAGGACCTGGAGGATAATGAAATGATGACCACGGTCCTGTACCTGGCGGATAAGGGGTATATCTCCATCAGGCCGGATGATGAGGACTTCGTTTTTGAAAAGCAAAAGGACGCGGGTGAGGATGAGCCCAGGTACATAAAGACATTCCTGGACGGCATGTTTGACAAGCGTCAGACATTTAAGACCAAAAAGGTTCCCGTCGCATTCCGAAAGCATTTTGACGAAGCAAAAACTCAGTTGATGGAGGACTATGCCGAAAAACACGGCGAGGTCGTTACGGAGAATTCCGGCATGGGCCGGCTGGCATGCATCCTTTTTAATGCCATAAATATGGCTGCCTATACCGGGATCATGGAAGGCCGTTTCGATGGGGCTTACCTGGCATTTTTCCCGGTGGTCATTTCCACGGCGGTGATGGTGTTTGCCTGGACCGCCACACTGAATCTCAGGATCGATATCAAAAAGAATGTTTTTAAGATCCTGGCGGCGACCCTGGCTTTTGCATTGCAGGTGGGCTTGGTGCTGATGTTTTTCAACAATTATCCGAAGGGTCTACACTATTATGTTTTCATAGCATCCAGCTTTTTGATCTTCTTCTTTTCCCTTATCATGGAAAAGAGATCCGAAAAAAATGCAGCGCTGATAGGAAAAACCTATGGCTTTGCCGGCTTTATCAGGGATGCGGAGTACGACAGACTTGTGGCTTTAAGCGAGGAGGATCCCCAGTATTATTACCATATCCTGCCCTATGCAGCTGTGCTGGGCATGGAGACAGCCTGGTCCAAAAGATTTGAGAATATCAAAATACCCCAGCCCGACTGGTATCTGTCCCATGGAGCCTTTGTATATACATCAACCTGGTGTGACCATATGATCTCATCCTGTACCAGAGGCGCGGTACCCTCTGCTCCGGCATCTTCCGGCGGTTCTTCCGGCGGATATTCCGGCGGACACTCCGGTGGCGGTTTCTCCGGCGGTGGAGGAGGCGGCGGCGGAGGCGGCGGCTGGTAGGATCCGGGCCGCATACGCCGGGCATATCAGTAAAACAACAAAACACCGGTACAGTCTGAAACGGACGTACCGGTGTTTTGTAATACTTATTTTCAAATCTTATCTGAGTGATGAAAGCTCCACAGCTGTCTGAGCGGCGATCTTGGCGTTGTTGTATACCAGCTGGATATTGGAGTCCAGGCTGTCCCCGCCGGTGATCTCCTTGACCCGTGCCAGAAGGAAGGGAGTGGTCTCCTTACCGTGGATACCCTGCTCTACGCTCTCGGCGATGGCCTGGTCGATGGCCTTGTTGATCACATCCGTATCCATGGAAAACTCCTCAGGGATGGGATTGGTAACAAGTATTCCGCCCTGCAGTCCCAGCTCACTCTTTACATGGATGGCCTTGGCCAGCTCCTTGGGAGAATCTACTCTGTAGTCTACTGACAGTCCGCTCTTTCTGGTATAGAAGGCAGGCAGCTCCTCTGTCTGGTAGCCCAGTACCGGTACACCCTTTGTCTCGAGATACTCCAGTGTGAGGGGCAGATCCAAAATAGCCTTGGCTCCGGCGCATACAACCGTCACGGGAGTCATGGCCAGTTCCTCCAGGTCAGCGGAGATATCAAAGGTCTTTTGTGCTCCTCTGTGTACGCCGCCGATACCGCCGGTGGCAAAGATCCTGATGCCTGCCATAGCTGCGATGATCATGGTGGTGGCCACTGTGGATGCGCCGTCCATCTCCTTTGATACGATCATGGGGATGTCCCTGCGGCTCACCTTTGTCACACCCTGGCCGGTCTTGCCCAGATACTCGATCTCGTCCTTGGACAGTCCTGCCTTCAGGCGGCCGTGGATGATGGCGGTGGTTGCAGGTACGGCGCAGTTGTCACGGATGATCTTTTCCACGGAAAGAGCGGTCTCCACATTCTGGGGATAGGGCATTCCGTGTGAGATGATGGTAGACTCCAGTGCAACCACGGGCTTGCCCGCGTCTATTGCTGCCTTTACCTCAGGCGCTACGTCAAGATAAGCGTTCAGATTCATGTTTTTACCTCCTTAATTGTCATTGATGTCAAGTCCTGCCCGTTCACAGACCGAATCAAAGGTCATGGCTTCGTTGCAGGTCCATTCTGTTTCTATAGTCATGGATGCGGCTGCTATGCCGAGTCTCACGCTGTCCTTCAAGCTGATGCCCTTTGAGATACAGGCGGCTATGCCGGCCATAAGAGCATCTCCGGCTCCGGTGGTGTTTATATGCCTGGTGGGAAGTGAGGGTAAAAAGCCCCGCTCAAAGCCGTTGGCAAAATATGCTCCGGCACCTCCCATGGTGATGACCACATTTTTAAGCCCTGTGTTGAGAAGTGCGTCTGCGGCACGCTCAACGGATCTTTTATCTGTCGCATCCACCGGGACCCCGGAAAGTATCTCGGCCTCCAGGGCATTGGGAGCAGTCAGTGTAAGATGGGGCAGAGCCTCCTTTATGTGGACTGCTTTGTTGTAGGACACGGTCTCCGCAAAAACGGGAGCCTTGATCTGCGAGCACAGCTCCCTGATGGTATCAGGTGGCAGATTGGCATCCAGTATCACGATCTGGGAATTGTCAATGGCAGGAAGCTTTGAAATAAAAAAGTCCAGGGTCAGGTTTTCAAAGATAGCCATATCAGCTATGGCCAGTTCCATGTCTCCGGTCTCATCCGTAATATACAGATAAGTGGAGGTTGACTCTCCCCGGGCCGACCGATAGCTCTCGGAAAAGTCGATGCCCAGCCGTGTCAGGTCATCTGACAGCCGCTGGCCGTGGGCGTCATTCCCAAGGGCTGTGATAAAACGCACCCGCCTGCCTAAAAGGGCCAGGTCCTGAGCCATGTTGCGGCCCACACCTCCCAACGTGGTGCTGACTGTGCCGGGATTGGAATCCCGGGCTATCGGTTTGTTAAAGGGCTTTCCTCCGATGTCGATATTTGATCCGCCGATGACGGTAATAAACTTCTCTTCGTTCTCCATAATCTTCTGTCAATTTTCCTGGTCCATAAGTCACAGATAAGAGTATAGTCCCCTGAGGATAAAAATGCAACATGAACAAAAGCTACAAATCCCATAAATTATCTTTTTTATGGCAATAGAAACTGCTTTAGATTATAATAATACCATCGGCGCACTATAACCGGATGTAACGGAGGATATGGCAGTGAGAGTCTTAAAGGGCATAGATGCCGCGAGGGCTGTAAACGAGGATATAAAGAGTAAACTGGCAGGTGTGGGCAGGAGCCCGAAGCTGGCCATAGTACGGATAGGGGAGAGGCCTGACGACATTTCCTATGAGAGAGGCATCCTTAAAAAAATGGATACCCTGGGTATAGGTGCTGAGGTGCACACATTTCCCGAGGATATTTCAAATGAGGATTTCCAGGGAGCTTTTAAGGCAATAAACGACGATGACAAGGTGGATGGCATTTTATGTTTCATGCCCATGCCAAAGCAGATCGACGCCGGACGGATCGCAGAGACCATAGATCCGCATAAGGACATGGACGGCATATCTCCCGTCAACCAGGCAAAAATATATGCAGGTGATGACAGCGGATACGCTCCCTGTACAGCAGAGGCGGTCATCACCCTTTTGGACCATTATGATATAGATGTTACTGGAAAGAGGGTCACAGTCATAGGCAGGAGTCCGGTGATCGGACGTCCCGTGTCCATGATGCTGATGAAAAAAAACGCCACCGTCACCATCTGTCACACCAGGACCAAAGACGTGGCAGAGGAGTGCCGCAGGGCGGATATCATTGTTGCGGCAGCAGGTGTTCCCAAAATGGTGACTGCAGACTTTGTGTCACAGGGTGCCATCGCCATTGACGTGGGTATCCATGTGGACGAGGATGGCAATATGTGCGGTGATGTGGATTATGAGGCAGTGGCAGACAGGTGCGAGGCCATAACCCCGGTTCCGGGAGGGGTGGGATCAGTCACCACCTCGGTGCTTGCAGATCATGTGAAGAGATCGGTTTTTTGTCAAGGATCAGGCCCAGTGACTCGATAAAGCCTCTGCGGAATGCTACCCAGCGTGGCTTTAACGGAGCTATCCGCAGGATGGCACTTAATGGACGGAATAAAAAGTGTCAGGATATAGAGCTTCTGCCCAGGATGTATTTTGAAAATGACTATCCTGCTATTCGGAGGAGGATGGTATCATAAACGGGCTCTTCCTTTGCCACAGGCTGCCCTCCGGTGGACTGGAGGTGGTACTGATGACGGCAGTGGGAAAGGATTATGTCAAGATACTTCCACTCATGATATATCAGGCTGTAAAAAGTGCTCAGGAGAAATATGATCCCGACACGCCGGTCATTGTTGACCGACATAATGATGCATCACTGGCTCTGGGGGAAAAACTTTTCCCCACCGGCTTCGGCATCCCAGTTTATATGGGAGAGAGAAAAGAGAACTAACCGGGGAAGTATGGGTAATGCGGGTTTTTATAGTTGAAAGAGATAAAAACAAAGCGGACAGTGTACGAAACGCCGTATCGAAGGTCGACGGTGAGGCTCTTGTGGAGAGCTTTGACCGGGAGGATGAGCTGCTGGAGTATTTGAAAAAGCAGGTCGTAACCGACAGGCTGTCGGTAAGGTGCTTCGGTTATTTTGATGTTTTTTTCAAAGGTCGTCCTCTTATTTTCAAACGCAAGCAGAGCAAGGAGCTCTTGGCATATCTCATCGACAGGGCCGGTGCGGCCTGCACCTCAGGGGAGCTAACCATGGCGCTGTGGGAGGATGAGGGAGATGAAAAGGCCCAGATGAACCGATTGCGGGTGCTGATCAACGACCTGAAAAACACCTTAAAGGATATTGGCATGGAGGATGTGCTGATAAGGGACAAGAGGGAGATCGCGGTGAACAGGGAGCTGATCGACTGCGATTATTATAAGCTGCTGCAGGGGGACAAGGGGATGATGGATGCCGATGACGGCGAATTCATGCTCCAGTACAGCTGGGCAGAGCTTACCAACGGCAGGCTTGATTTCATGAAAAGGGAAAAGCCGGAATTTCGGGACACATCAGTTTTATATGTGTAATATTTGTGTAATACTACCTGACTTATAATACGGTCACGAACAGTTGATATGTGACCGTGGAGGAAGGATTATGAAGGAATTAAATGAAAGCTTGATGGATGAGGCCCAGTCCTTATCGCAGCAGATGTCCCAGTATGAACAGGGACAAAGCGATACTGTCGAACTAAATAAAAACATGTCGGCCTATAATGCCTTAGAGCTTAGAAATGAGATAAAGTACGGTCCCAAGGATGATCAGAAGAAGGGCAAGAAAAAAGAGGAGAACCGCAAGCCCTCCAAGGAGATGCAGGCGGTGCTGGAGGAGGCTGACGGGCTGGAGGACTTTATAGGCACCCTTTCCTTTGACAGCAGTGACGGTGTGGCATTTATGTCCGTGGCGGAGACACTGGTGGACAGCTTAAAGCGGCTGGTGTCCAGATGTGACGATTACCTGAATGCCAAGAATCCCTGGTCTGCTTACGGCAAAGCCAGATACAGGATAGTCAGTATGATGGCGGAGAGGCTGGACAAGGATATAGTCGGTCTGCAGGAAAAGGCTGCCATTTACCTTTCCCTGCCTGATGAGGAGAAAAGGAGGATACGCTCCTGGCCGGATCTTCTGAACTGGGAGAGGACAGTTGAATTTCAGGATAATAAGGATGGTGTAAAGATCTCCAATGCCGGAGGCAACTCCTCGGATGTTATGGTCATCGAAAAGGATGGGGAGAAGCTTTTCTTCAAGCAGTCCCAAAAGTTGGAAAAGCCTGACCTAAGGGAGCAGTTCGATAAAAAGATGTCGGCTTATTATGAGACCCTGGATGAAGATGTGGAAGATGAAAGCCCCCAGTATTACCAGTGCGTTTTCCTGGAAAGCTTCAAAACCAGTTTTTTCAAGGAAAGCGGCATAGGCCGGGCGTTTGCCGATGCATTATTTGAGTTCAACTCCTCCGGGGATGGATTTGCGGATCTGAAGAAACTGTGTGGGGTCCTTAAGATGGCACCCCATGATGATATAATGGTATTCATCCATCGTGTGGACAGCATATCCTTGGATGAACAGAAAAAGATGATCGAAAAGCAGGCGGGTGATTTCTTTGTCTCATTCAGGAAAGATGCGGTTCTTTCCATTGTGGGACATGATACTGCCGATATAAGCGCGGGGGAGGATATGGCCAAGCGTAATGTGGCCACATCCCGACTGGCAGCCCTTTTGGGTATCGGCGACATGATGCCGAAAAGTGAGATGGCCACCATCGAGACAGCCGGCAAAAAGATGTACGGTGTGGTCATGGGAGAGGCCAAGGGGACAAACGCTGACAGCCTGCTGGGGTCACAGGTTGATCCGGAGTTTAAGGGACAGAGACTGGAATACAGTAACGAGGCACTCCGGGATCTTTTGGACATGCAGATCTTTGATGCGCTCTGCGGCCAGATAGACAGGCATACAGGCAATCAGATGTTTATGCTTGAGAAGGAGTCCAAAGACGGTAAGACCCGCAATGTGGTTAAAAAAGTTTTCGGTATAGACAACGACATGAGCTTTGGCAAGATCAATTATGCTGAAATAATGGACAGTAATCGTGCGGTTCTGAAACGGGTGGAGGACTCCCACGGACTTTTCCTTCCGGGGATGAGCAGGGAGCTGGCGGAGTCCATACTGGCGCTTGATCCGGCCCTTGTGAATTATGAGATGCTGGGACTTTTGAATAAAAAGGAGAGGCTGGCCCTTCTCGACAGATTAAGGGGTATACAGGAAGCCATCAAAAAGCAGATGGACTATGAGAAGAAGCATCCTGAGATCCCCTCCAAGTTCATAGAAAAGGACCAGTGGGGACAGTTTAAGTCGAGACTTTGTGAGGAGGCGAAGAGCAGCAAGAAGAATTGGAATAAGCTAAAAGATAATACATACGTCCAACCGGCTTTACTTGTGGGGATAAAGGAATTATAGGAGGTTTTTATGAAGGAGCGAAATAAAGAAACTCAGAAGGGGCTTACGATCAACACTTCCACGAACACGCATGAGAATAATACAGTCGTTAACACCAATATTACCGGGAACAAATTTGGGGACGACAGCTTTGTAAATATTGATATTACAGAAGAGGAGGCGGAGCAGAGCAAAGGAGCTGACGCAAAAGGCTACCGCCTATACCCTTGAAATACATGAGACCTTTGGTGAGGTCAGGCAGAGGATGCAGGAGCAGGAACAGCAATATCCGGCGTTGGAAAATGAAACGGAAGCTGAGAGACAGGCGCGTATCTATCTGCAACCCTTTTCCACCACCGGTTTTACCGCCAAGATGTTCTCCACGGCCTATATCAAAAGAATCTGGCGTTTTGCCTGGAGCTGAAGCAAAGCTGCCATCCAACTGGATGATGGATGAGTACGGAGAGAGCCTGAACGGTTACGCCATGGAGAGGCCAAAAAGTGTTTTCAATGTAAAGGATGGCAGGACGGATGCCGTGGTTTTGGTCAGCGAGATGAACGAGGACACACTGAACCTGGACTACATCTATTCCGCCAGCAAAAACAATATAGAGATGCTGGGGATGCTGCGCCGTGTTTTTGAAAAGGCTCTGTCGGATTACGGCCTTGAGAGTTATATCAGGATGATGCCCAAGATGGAGGACGGCATGAAGATATACAACAAGCTCTTTGGTGAGACCACCGAGTCCGTTCCCATAGTTTTTGCAGTGAGTTGATTAAAGTATGAGGGTTTGCTTATGGCCATGTATGAAAAAAAGATAAATGTATTTTTGGAAGGTCTGGCTTCGGATGCCCCGGTTCCCGGAGGCGGAGGAGCCTGCGGACTGGTGGGAGCCACGGCTGCCGCACTTGGCAGCATGGTGCTGTCATTGACCACGGGCAAGAAAAAGTATGAGGCGGTACAGCCCGAGATCGATGAGCTGATCCAAAAGATGGGCAAGCAGCGTATCAGGCTTTTAAACTCCATCGACCGGGATGCTGAGGCTTTCCAGCCCCTGTCGGAGGCCTATGGGATGCCCAGGGAGACCCCCGAGGATATAGAGCGAAGGGATGCGGTGATGGCCCGGGCTCTTAGGGATGCTGCCACGGCGCCCCTTGAAATGATGGAGCTTTTGCTGGAGACGGCTGCACTTTTATCACGCATCTCTGAGATCGGCAGCATGCTGGCCATATCCGATGCGGGAGTGGGACTGGCCTGCTGCAGGGCGGCTCTCTACGGTGCGTCACTCAATGTCTTTATCAATACAAAGCTCATGAAGGACAGGACCCTGGCTGATGATATGAACAGGAGAGTTGATGAGATAATAAAAGAAGCAGATGCCATAATAGTACCTGCTTACAATGCCATTTCAGTCAATCTGAAGGGTGAATAGTTATACTGTATAGCTTTCCTCCGGTGCCCAGTCCAGGCCTGCGGTGCCGGAGGTTTCGTTTGTAATGAGGGCTTCTATGCTCTCTTTTTTTTCTGTGGGGACCATGCAGACGAACTTTACCGCTTCCTCGTAGACAGTATCCCTGAGGAACAATTTTTGGTCCGCGATGATATGCTGGATGCGGCCCACATTGGTGTAGTCCGTGGTGATGGAAAGTACCAGTCCCCTGCGCCGCTCCACCAGCTCGCAGGCGTCTATGCAGGCGCCGGTGGCGTCGGAATATGCCCTCACCAGACCGCCGGTGCCCAAAAGCACGCCACCGAAATACCTGGTGACTACGATCACCGCATCATGAAGTCCCCGGCCACTCATCACGTCCAGCATGGGACGGCCTGCGGTGCCGGAGGGCTCACCGTCGTCGGAGGAGCGTGAGGTATCCCCCACTATATACGCCCAGCAGTTGTGCCTGGCGTCATAGTGCTCCTTCTTTTTCGCAGCCACAAAGGCCATGGCCTCCTCCTCGGAGGTGACATGGGCGCAGCTGCCGATGAAGCGGGACTTTTTTTCTGTTATCTCACCGGTGCCCGGTGTTTTTATTTCGTATTCTGCCATGTTTTTCTTTCCCTTTTATAAAAGATCCTTCGGGCGTTGCCCTCAGGATGACAAAGAAACCACTGTCATTCTGAGCGAGCGCAGCGAGTCGAAGAATCTTTGACTGTTATGGGTAACTTTATTATAAATTATAAATATGATATAATACAACCGATTATGTGTGTTTTTGAACGGAGTATTTTTATGAATTACGGAAAGAACAGTATTAAAAAGCAAAAAAAGCAGCTCTCCAATAAAAAGACCAGGGCGCAGAAGAAATTCATCCTGTCCTTTGTGAGAGCCATTATAGTTTGTATACTCATTGTCATAGCCATCGGTATCGGAGGGTTTGCGGTATACGCCACGGATCTTATAAAAGAGACTCCGGATATCTCCACCATCGATATCTCACCCAATGGCTTTTCCACCACCATTTTGGACAAGGACGGGGCGGAGATAGAGAACCTGGCCTCTGCGGGAGCCAACAGAGAGTATGTCACCCTCGAGGATATACCGGAGGATCTGCAGCATGCCTTTGTGGCCATTGAGGACTCCAGGTTTTATGAGCATAACGGCATAGATGCCAGGGGTATCATCAGAGCTGCCTATGTGGGACTGGGCGAGATCGCTCACGGCAACAGACCCTCACAGGGTGCCAGTACCATTACCCAGCAGCTTCTTAAAAACAACGTT
This sequence comes from Lachnospiraceae bacterium, assembly GCA_024687655.1. Lineage (GTDB taxonomy): Bacteria > Bacillota > Clostridia > Lachnospirales > Lachnospiraceae > JAILEN01. Next base: position 16,916 of record JAILEN010000086.1, read on the forward strand.
TTTACCACCTGGACCAGTGAGAATACACTGGAGGATTCCCTGAAGAGAAAGATACAGGAGCAGTATCTGGCTGTCCAGCTGGAGAAAAAAGTGTCCAAGGAGGAGATCCTGGAGAACTACCTCAACACCATCAACCTGGGTCAGAATACCCTGGGAGTTCAGGCTGCCTCCGAGCGCTATTTCAACAAGAGCGTCAGTGACCTCAATCTATCAGAGGCTGCGGTTATCGCAGGTATCACCCAGAATCCTTCACGCTTCAATCCCATCACCAATCCGGAGGAGAATGAAAAGCGCAGAAAAAAGGTTTTGGGAGACATGCTGGATCAGGGATATATCACTGAGAAGCAGTACAAGAAGGCCATGAAGGATGATGTGTACAGCCGCATCCAGGTGGTCAACAACGAGATCAAGTCCGATTTCACCAGTTATTTCGTGGACGCCCTGACGGATCAGGTAGTGGCTGACCTCATGGAGAAAAAGGGCTATACCGAGTCCGAGGCTTTCCAGAAGCTCTACAGTGGCGGACTGACCATCCTGTCTACCCAAGACGGCAAGATGCAGGACATTTTGGACGAGGAGATCAACAATACTGAAAACTACGGCTTTGAGCCCAAGGTATCATTTTCCTACCGCCTTACCGTCACAAAAAAGGACGGCACCTATGAAAACTACAGTGAGCAGACCATGCTGGCCTATTACCAGGCCAAGACCGGCAACAAGGGCTATTCCATAAATTACAGCAGCGAGGAGGAGGCCCAGGCTGCCATTGATGCATACAAGGAGGAGATAATAGAGCCCGGGGATACCATTTCCGAGGCGGGTGAGTCTGTGGTGTTCACCCTCCAGCCCCAGGTAGCCATGACTCTCATCGATCAGAGCACCGGCAACGTGGTGGCCATCACCGGAGGCCGGGGAGACAAGACGGCGTCAAAGACACTTAACCGTGCCACGGGTATCAAGCGTCAGCCGGGTTCCACTTTCAAGGTTCTGGCAGCCTTTGCTCCTGCACTGGATGCGGGAGGCATGACCCTGGCTTCGGTACAGGATGATGCACCCACCAATTATGCCAACGGCAGGCCCGTCAACAACTATGACCACAGCTACAGAGGTTTTACCAGCATCAGACAGGCCATCACCAGTTCCATCAATATCGTTACGGTAAAGACACTGACCGAGATAGGTACGGGACTGGGCTACGAATACGTTCAGGACTTTGGTATTACCACATTGGACAGCAGCGACAACACCCAGTCTCTTGCTCTGGGTGGTCTGACCTATGGTGTGTATAATGTGGAGCTGTGCGGAGCCTATGCTACCATCGCCAACGGCGGCAGATACAACCGTCCCGTTTTCTACACCAAGGTACTGGATTACAACGGGGACATCCTTTTGGATAATACCATGGATGAGTCAAAAGAGGTTTTAAAGCCCACCACCGCCTGGCTTCTGACCAGCGCCATGAAGGACGTTATGACCAGCGGAACCGGCGTGAGAGCAAATATCACCGACATGACGGTAGCCGGAAAATCCGGTACCACCACCAAGGACAGGGATACGGTTTTCGCAGGTTTTTCTCCTTATTATACCTGCACCATCTGGGGCGGTTATGATGACAACACCCCCCAGAGTACCACCTCATATTCCAAGAATATCTGGCGTGCGGTGATGCAGCGAGTGCATGAGGGGCTGGAGGACAAGGACTTTGAGATGCCTGAGGGCATAGTGCAGATGACCGTGTGCTCAAAGTCAGGACTGTTGCCCATTGAGGGAGTATGTGATCATGATCCCAGAGGGTCCATGCTAAAGACAGAATACTTTGCTGCCGACAATGTGCCCCATGATACCTGTAATCATCACACCTCGGCTACCATCTGTAAAAAGAGCTTCATGCTGGCAAGCGAGTACTGCCCCAGCACTTCCACCGGAGTCTATATAGTGGGAGCATCTCCCGGATCTCCGGAGGAGGGTTATGCCGTATCCGGCAACGCCACTGAGGTATGTACCCTTCACGACAAGGACTACGTGAAGAGGAAGGAAGAAAAGAAAAAGGAGAAAGAAGAGGCGGCCAGACAGGCGGCTGAGGAAGAGGCCGAGGAAGAGCTGGAAGATGAGGACGACTGGATAGAGGATGACGATTACGATTGGGATTACTCGGAGGATGATGAAGGCTTAGAGGATTTTGAGTAAACTAAAGATCCTTCGCTTATGTTTCAGGATGATGGTACCATCCCGAAGCAGAGCGAAGGATCTTTTTCGTAAGCGAAGGATATTATTTTTTCGGATTAAGGAATTTTTTTGCAATGGCCCTCGCCCGGTCCTTCATCGTCTTTTTGGCCGGAGCGGCCTTTTTCTTTTCTGCATTTTTCCACTGACGTCTCAGATAGCGGATGCCCTCCACCTGTGCATCGTAATCCGCAAAGGGCAGAGGCACCAGAGGACCGTGGAAATCAATGGATGCGATCTTTTTATCGAAAGGAGTCACCGTGTCCTTACTGTAATCCGGGTCGTCATAGATGGTCTCCAGCTTGTTCCGCTTAAAGAACTCGTGGAACTTTTCGAATCTCTCCTGATGGCCCTCCAGTATCTGGTCAAAGTCAACATCCTTGATCAGTGAGAAAATATCTGCATCGGCGGGAAGCTCATCTATGGTGGTGTGAGGCAGATTGTGATACTCCGCCAGCTCCAGCACGCGGTTGTCGGGAGCGATGATATAGGCCGGGGTACCCGATATGACTGCGGCGATGTTGCCGTGGATACGGGAGCCTACAGACAGATCACGTCCCCTGAGATACTCAAACCAGGTCTCTGCCGAAACGAATCCGCGGACCCTGTTCTCTCGATAGAGGGGATGCTCCAGGTCCTGAGGATAGTTCTTGTATACCTTCATATTCTTCTGGGTATCCTTTATGGTGATACCCGAAAAGAGGGTTTTAAACTCGTATATATTCTGTGGCACATAATAGTGGTCAGGCATCTTTTTGCACACATCATCCAAAAACAGGTGGAGCTTTTCAGGCAGCACTGCTTTGGAGTTGATGCTCACCCGGGTATTCTCGTCCAGGATAAACTTTCTGGGATGGGGCAGATCCGCTCCGTATAAAAACATGGAGGGGCAGCCTATGACCATAAAGTCTTTGTCCCGCTCAAAGCCCAGGTGCTCCAGGTAGGCTGCGGTCTGCTCACCGCGGATACCTATGCAGTCGGACTTTTTAAGGACCGCATTTACAAAAAGCCTGGAGGCCTGATCGAAGGGATACTCTCCCTTGTCGTCCGCTTTTATGACGCCGTTAACACCCACGCCGATGACCATGCATGGAATGGAAAGCCTGGAAACCAGATAGGTCAGGGCTGTCAGCTCATTTATGAAGCTGATGCGAAAAGCGTTGGCCAGGGGTATGATGAAAGCCTCATATTCACGGTTGAGATCGGAAATCTTTTTTTCATCCAGCATGGATGAGGTCCTGATATAGTCGATCTGAACATCCTCACACATGAGTGCGCGTGAGACGCTGTGGGGGAACAACAGATTGCCCGAATTGTCGCCGATCAGGTTTTTGCTGATGCAGTCAAAGTGGGCAGGATTGTCAAAACACCCCGAAGGTGCGCGCATTAGATACTTTTTCATGGTACTCCTCCTAAAACTTTGCATATTATACCATACATTCAAGTATCGTTGCAATTTTTACCGTTTTCGCTTAAAATGTATTAGTTATAAATATCATAATAGAAGGAGTGTGTTTTCCGATGGATTTTAAGAGTAGGATCATTGCGGCATCCATGGCAGTTACTGTGGCATTTACCGCCTTTGGGGCATATATGCCCGGGGCCGACGGACTTGCGGATGTTGCAGAGGCAGGCTATGAAGGAGAGGGAGTTTTACAGATCCTTTCCACCACAGATCTGCATGGACAGAGTACAGCATACAATTACAACACTGCATCAGACAGATCAAAGGGTTCTCTGGCGCAGATAGTGACGGTGGTAAAGTCTCTCAAAAAGGGACTCAAGCACGGGGCCACTCTTATGGTAGACAGCGGTGACGACGTCTATGGATACGGTAATGAGAACCTCATGGAAGGTACCACCTCGGGAGTTGAGTACCTCTTTGAGGAGATGATTGCCGCAGGCTATGATGTTATCACCCTGGGCAACCACGATTTTGACTACGGTTACGATTATATTCAAAAGGAGCTGAAGGACTCCGGCATCAAGAAAAAAGTGGTGTGTGCCAATCTCTATCACGCCAAGACCAAAAAGCCGGTTTATCCCCAGTCCAAGATAATCTATAAGACACTTACCACCACCACCGGTCACAGGGAGACAGTCAAGATCGGTGTGACGGGTGCCATAGTGCCTTCCCTTACGACCCACTATGACTGGAAGGATACGCTTTCCACAGGAGATATAGTTTCCACAGTCAGGGTTCAGGCTGACGCCCTCAAGGCAGCAGGCTGCGACGTGGTTGTGGTGCTGGCACATTCCGGTGTGGGCGGCAAGAACCCCAAGGCAGGTACGGACAATGTGGCCTATGCCATTTCCAAGATAGGTTCTGTTGATGTGATCTGCGCAGGTCACGGCCATGAGAACTTCCCTTCATCCGATGACAATGTTCAGAAGTACTACGATTATCCCGGTGTTAACGAGGCCACCGGTCTTGTGAACGGAAAGATCCTCGTGGAGGAGGCTGATCACGGCAGGGCTCTGGGCATATCCAGACTCCGCCTGTCCTTTACCGACGGCAGGGCCACCATAGTTGACAGGACAGTAAAGGTCAGAAAGATCACTTCTTCCGACAAGCAGAACGCCAAGATAGTCAAGCTCAATAAGCAATACGACAAGAACTTTGCTTCCCAGAACAGAAAGACCATAGCAGGCTGTGATTACCTGATAGCCAATTACTTCGGCATGGTAGAGGATCTGCCACTTTTGCAGATGGTCAACGAGGCCAAGATCGCATACGGTCTTCGGGTGATAGATGAGCAGCTCACCGAGTACAGGGGATATCCCGTGATCTCGGCCACCTCCTATCAGGTGGCGGGAGCCAACGGTTCCGAGGACTACCTGTCCATAGACGGCGGCATTAAAAAGAGCGATCTGATGAAGGTGCAGCCCACTGGGCAGGAAAAGGTAAAGATGTACACCATCACCGGCAAGCAGCTGAGAGAGACCCTGGAATGGGAGGCTGCTTCCGCATACGAAAAGGTGGGATACAGCAGTGAGGACGACTGGTCGGACGGCAAGATGGCCGCCCTGGCAGGCAGAGGTTACAACTCCGTCCTCAACTCCACATGGCTGGACAAGTGGGCAGGGCTTACCGTATATGACGGTATCGAGTATACCATCGACCTGACCCAGAATCCCAGATACAGTATCTCGGGACGACTGATCCACAGCAATTCACACAGGATCACTGAGATCACCTATGGAGGCAAAAAGGTTAAGGACGATACAGTGCTCATCCTGGTATCCAGGAACATAGCCACTACCACCAGGAATCCCATCATCGGCAAGGCCATGAAGAAGCAGACCATTTTGCCCAAGTCAGAGTATCTGTCAGAGATCTTTGAGGAGTATTTCAACGACCAGATCCCTGATGGGACACTTCATGATTATCTGGTGGCTGATGAGAACTTTATCCTGTCATGTCCTGCAGGGGATTATGTGGTAAAGACCTCCGATACCGGCGAGGCCTACGCTGCAGGCAACAAGTCATGGTACAAAGAGGAGATCGCCACCACCGAGTCCGGATACGGCTACTATACCATCTCCATGGGTGGAGACCGTGAGGACAAGTCAGGTCCTTTCCTGGTGGCTGCTCCCCTCAAGAAAAAGACCACCGGTAATCCGGTGGAGGTGGCTGTCATCACCTCAGATAAGAGCGGTGTAGACAGGGTAGAGTACAAGGAGGGTATCTGCACAAACAGCCCTTCCGACTGGAGCGGTAGTCATACACTCAACAACAATTCCGGCAGCTTTAAGGCTGCGGACAACGGCTGGTATTCCGTCAGGGCGACTGACAGGGTTGGTAACATGAACATCCGCTACGTGCATATCGACAATATCGATCCCAACGTATCGGAGGCACCTACCATGGACAAGTTTACAAATAAGATGACCAAGATCACCGGTAAGGCATCACCCGGAGGCGAGGTCATAGTGGCAGTTGGCGGCGGCCAGTATTCAGCCACAGCTGACAAGGATGGCAACTACTCCGTGACTGTGCCCTATCAGAAGGCCAACGTCAAGATAAGGGTATGGCAGTATGACACCCAGGGAAGAAAGAGCGCCGATACGGTGGCCTATGTCACCAGAAGAGGCGGCAACATACCTGATGTATATAGGGTGGACAACAAGACTCCCTACATCAAGGGTGAGCTCAGCGATTCCAAGTACAGCTCCATCGTGGTCATCCACAACGGCAATATTTACGTGCCTGAGCAGTTCGTTGATTACTACAAACTGTCAAAGCTTTATTCCGTTAACAGATACACCCTGAAGAGGACATCCTACAAGAGGCTGTCCGACGGCACCTACAAGATCACCATTCCCTATTGCAACGCAGGGGATTCGGTGAGGATCTACAGCGTGGACTGGAACGGACGTCTGTCCGCAGCCACCAACCTTACGGTGGAGGACAAGGGACCCAACGTTCCCAAGCTGGGTGAGTTTGTGGTAGCCGAGGAGGGTATCATCACAGGAAAGCTCAACGCTCCCAAGGAAGGTACCACCTACAGGGCATTTGTTTCCGTAGACGGGTTCCGCACCTATGTGGATCCTGAGGAGGACGGCAGGTTCATGATCGACGCAGGTCCCGTGGATAAGGGAAGCGTTGTAAAGGTAGGCGTTCAGGATGAGGTGGACGGCCAGTGGCGTACCAGCGCCATCCAAAGTATGTGGGCACTGGGTATGGACTCTGTGTCTGAGACAGCTGACACCGGCGACGTCACCTTTGATGAGCTGGATGACAAGATGGATATCATCAGCGGCAGCGTGGATGACTATATAGGAGACATTACACTGTTGCTTCCCAACGGCAGACGCACGATCACTGTCAACGAGGACGGTGACTTCGAGTTTACCTGCGACAGTCATCTCAGAAAGAACACCTCGGTAGGTGTCATCCTCCGTTCAGACAAGCACAACATCAAGATCTTCGGCTCGGCCAAGGTCCTGGAGGCAGCACCTGAGGATCCTGAGTGGATCACGGAAAAGATCACCGAGGATACCACCAAGGTGAAGTTCTTCGACGAGGACAAGGATCACGCATTCCTGAAGGTGGGCGGCAAGGTCTACAAGCCTGCAGCGGTCATAGAGTCTGAGGCCCGCGGCGGATACGTATACGTCTTCAAGATCAAGAACCCCACAAAGGGCGCCATAGTCCGTGGCTGGCTTGAAAACTCCGGCGGAGATACGAAGCGTATCAAGATGACGGTCAAAAAGGGCAAGAAGAAAAAGACCGAGGAAGAAGAGGCCTTAGAGGCGTTGTCTCAGGTACAATAAAGGAAACTGTATGTTACGCAGATTTATTGAAGACAATAAAAAATATTTTAACTACACCAAGTATTCGGCCAAGTCCGATCTGAAGGCCGAGGTGGCCGACTCCCATCTCGGCTGGGTATGGTGGGTTTTGGAGCCCCTTTGCTTTATGATGATCTACACCTTCATCTTCGGTGTGGTATTCAACGCAAAGGAGGATTACTTCCCCATTTTCGTATACACGGGACTTACGGCATGGAACTTTTTCTCAAAATGTGTCAAGCTGTCAGCCCGCATGGTAAAGCGCAACAAGGGCATCATCTCCAAGGTGTACCTGCCCAAGTATGTGCTGGCTGAAACCTGCATTCTGGTGAACGCATTCAAGATGCTCATCTCCTTTATCATCATAGTTGTGATGATGGCGTTGTTCAGAGTGCCGGTGACCATGAACATACTCATGGTACTTCCCATGCTGATACTTTTAGTGCTTCTGACCTTCGGATGCATGTGTGTGGTGATGCACTTCGGCGTGTATGTGACGGACCTTGCCAATGTGACGGACATCGTGCTTCGACTGATGTTTTATATGACGGGTATTTTTTACTCCATAGACAAGCGTATCGGCAAGACCTATCCCGAGCTGGCGCATCTCATGGGCAAGGCCAATCCCATGGCTTTCATCGTAAACGGTCTCAGGGATTCCATGCTCTACAGCAGCAGACCTTCCTATAAGTATACGGCCATCTGGTTTGTGCTGGCACTTTTGATCTGCATCTGGGGTGTCAGGCTTATTTATAAAAATGAAAATAACTATGTAAAGGTGATCTGATGAGTGACGTAGCTATTCGGGTTAGTGACCTTAAAATTACATACAGGACCATGAAGAAGCAGTCCTTCAAGGATCTTTTCAACAGAAGGAACCGCCGTGAGTATGTGGAGGCCCTTAAGGGGGTATCCTTTGAGATCAACCGCGGCGAGATCGTAGGTATCATAGGCAAAAACGGCAGCGGAAAATCCACCCTGCTTCGGGCCCTGGCCGGCATCTTTACCGCCGACAGCGGCACCATCGAGACCTTTGACAATACCATATCCCTTCTGGCCATCGGAGTGGGCTTTAACAAGGAGCTTTCAGGCAGGGAAAATATCATCCTTTCCGGATTGCTTTTGGGCTTTACTGAGGAAGAGGTCAGGAAAAAGATGCCGAAGATCATCAGTTTTTCCGAGCTGGGGAAGTTTATTGATATGCCGGTAAGGACCTATTCCAGCGGTATGTTTTCAAAGCTTTCATTTTCCATCACCGCAGTTTTGGAGACGGACATCATGCTGGTGGATGAGGTGCTTTCCGTTGGTGATGCCAGGTTTAAAAGGAAGAGCCGCCGTAAGATGAAAAAGATCATCAGGGATGAGAACCGTACCGTGGTGATAGTTTCCCACAGTATCGAGACCCTGCGCAAGCTCTGCAACCGCATGATATGGATGAATGACGGTGAGATCGTGATGATAGGAGAGACCAACGAGGTTTTGGACAAGTACGAGGCCTTTATGGAAGAGGGGGAGAGTACTTCGGAGGCCGATGTGGCCGAGGAGGAGACGGCGGCAGAGGAGTCTGCCATGCAGGAATCGGAAACAACGGGTGACTCGGGAGAATAATACCATATGTCAGCAGGCAGTATAAAAGTATCTGTGATCATGCCGGTTTACAATACGGCCCGGTATCTGCGTTCCACCCTGGATGCGGTACTGTCACAGACTCTTAAGGATATAGAGCTTATATGTGTGGACGACGGATCCACTGACGGATCACTGGAGATCCTCAATGAATACGCCGGACGGGACAGGCGTATGAAGGTTTTCACCCAGGAAAACCAGTTTGCCGGAGCGGCCAGGAACGCAGGCTTTGCCGAGGCCATCGGTGATTACGTGATATTCTGGGACAGCGACGACCTCTTTCATGAGGAGGCGCTGGAGAAAATGTACGAAACCATAGTCAGGGACGAGGCGGATGTCTGCATCTGCGGAGGCTGCTGGTACATAGAGGAGAGGGACTGGCTTCTGCCCAATCAGGGTTATCTCAACATGACCCGGGTGCCGGAGACCAAGCGGCCCTTCAACAGGGATGACATACCGGATACCATTTTGAACTTTTCCGGCACATCCGCCTGGAACAAGCTGTACCGCAGAGGATACCTTTTGGAGGAGGGCCTCATCTTTCCTCCCTATCGCACCTACGAGGATGTATGCTTTTCCATTTTGTCCATTGCACTGGCCGACAGGATCACGGTGGTGGACGAGGAGCTTTTTTACTATCGCAGAGGCAGGGTGGGCAGCCTGATCTATACTATTTCACAGAACCCCATAGACCCGGCACTTTGCTGGATGGATATTTACTCCGTTTTGTCCGACAGGGGGATCACGCCCAAGAGGAGCTTTGACAATATGTGTGTCAGCTCCTTGGCATATGCCATCCGACATTACACCGATTACAAATCGGTGAGGCAGCTGTTTTTATTCCTAAAGGACAAGGTGTTCCCGCTGCTGTGGATCAAAGAGCATGAGGAAGAGGACTATTACTTTGTGGGATGGTACAATGAGTTCATCCGCAGGGTATGGGAGGACAAGCCCGAGGACTTCGTGGTATTTTTGACCACCCTCTCCTTTGAAGAGATGACGGACATGGATTACCGCCGTAAAAAGGCCATCATGGACAGGGAGAACTACAAGGAGAGGCTTATTGACCAGAGGGAGCGCAACAGCGATCTCAAGGAGAGAAATCTGGATCTGAGGAACAGATATATAGATCTTCGTGACAGATACAACAACATCCTCTCGGTGAGGATGAAGAGATTTATTTGCAGGTTATTTGGAGGAAACAATGACGAAGGAGAAAGCGAGGGAGATTTTGACGAGCCATGACCAGTTACAGGTTCTGGACAGATTTGACGAGCTTTCGGATGAGGAAAAAGAGGTCCTGCTGTCACAGATCTCAGAGATAGACTGGGATGTGGTGGACTCGGTATGTGAGGAGGAGCCTGCTAAAAGAGGTGAGATATCACCCCTGTCGGCGGTGGAGATCTCCGAGATAGATAAGAGACGTGAGGAGTTTACCGAGGAGGGTATCAGAGAGATAAGGGCAAAAAAGGTGGGAGCCGTGCTTTTGGCAGGAGGCATGGGGACGCGCCTGGGACATTCGGGTCCCAAGGGCAGCCTCAATATAGGACTGACCAGGAAGCTCTACATCTTTGAATGTCTGATCAACAACCTCCTTGAGGTTACTGACATGGCGGGAGAATATATTCCCCTGTATATCATGACCAGCGAAAAGAACCACGACGAGACAGTCAGGTTTTTCGAAGAGCATAATTACTTCGGATATCCGCCGGAGGAGGTTTCCTTCTTCATCCAGGATATGGCAGCTGCGGTGGATCTCTCCGGCAAGCTGATACTGGAGGCTCCGGGTCGACTGGCCACCTCACCCAACGGTAACGGAGGCTGGTTTAAGTCACTTGACTCCAGCGGACTTTTGAACGATATCCACGACAGAGGCGTGGAGTGGCTCAACGTATTCGCAGTGGACAATGTGCTCCAGAGGATCTGCGATCCTGCTTTTATCGGGGCCACGGTTTTGGGTGGTGCAGAAAGCGGCAGCAAGGTGGTTAAAAAGGCATCCCCCGAGGAAAAGGTGGGAGTGCTGTGTCTGGAGGATGGCAAGCCCTCCATAGTCGAGTACTATGAGATGACGGAGGAGATGCGTACCTCCTTTGATGAGAGGGGCGAGCTCAAATACAGATTCGGAGTGATACTCAATTATCTGTTCAGAGTGGATGCCCTGGAGCGCCACATGAACGAGTCCATGATGCTCCATGTTGTAAAAAAGAAGATCCCATACATCGATGGGGACTGGAAGCTTATCAGTCCCGAGGAGCCCAATGGCTACAAGTTCGAGACACTGATATTGGATATGATACATATGATGGATTCCAACCTTGCCTATGAGGTGGTCCGGGAAAGGGAGTTTGCTCCGGTTAAGAATCTCACCGGTGTGGATTCCGTGGACACTGCAAGGGAGCTTTTAGAGAAAAACGGAGTGACATTATAATATATGTATGGAGAAGAGAAAACCGGTTGGGTCAAACATCTGGATTTTACCCTCATCGATCTGGTATGCATCCAGGCGTCACTGGTCATCGCCTATGCCTGGAGATTCTCGGGCAGACTTTTGTTCTACGAGGATATATATGTCAGGATCGCGATTTTGGCTGCGCTTTTAGATCTGGTGGTGGTGTTTTTTGCGGAGCCCTATAACGGCATACTCAGGCGTACCAGATACCAGGAGATCAGGGCTACCTTTACCTTTTGTATACTGGTATTCGGCGGTCTGCTGTCATACATGTATGCATTAAAGAGGTCGGAGCTCTATTCCAGACCGCTGCTGTTTGTATACCTGTTCACATCCATGTTCCTGTGTTATTTTTCCAGGGTTTCATGGAAGATAGTCGTACGTCAGAGAAAGCTCCGGGATAAAAACAAGGCGATAATGACGGTGGTGGCCGAAAACGACAATGTGGAGGCCTGCCTGAGAGAGATCGCCATGAACAAATACACCAACTTCAAGGTGACAGGCGTGGTGGTGGTGGATAAAGACCGCCGTGGCGAGACCATAATGGGAGTGCCGGTGGTAGCCTGTGCGGATGATTTTTTGGATTATGTGAGAAAAAATGTGGTGGATGAGGTGTTCATAGACGGCAACACCCGTGCCAGTTCCGAGGCTCTCGCCACTGAGCTTATCGAGCTGGGTACCACTGTCCATATGTCGCTGGTCCACAGTAACCGCCTGGTACCCAACAGGCAGCTGGACAACTACGGCACGTACATAGTGCTCACCTCCAGCATGAAGATAGCCACCTTCAGGCAGCTGGTGGTCAAGCGTGCCATGGACATTTTAGGCGGGATAGTGGGGCTTTTGATCACGGCGGTGGCCTTTGTGATATTTGCTCCCATCATAAAGATCCAGTCTCCGGGACCGGTATTTTACCAGTCCATCAGGATCGGCAGGAATGGCAGACGATTCAAGTTTTACAAATTCCGGACCATGATCCCCGATGCGGACAAGCATCTTCAGGAGCTGGCTGAGAAAAACGAGATGCAGGGCAAGATGTTCAAGATGGAGGACGACCCCAGGATCATTCCCATCGGGCATTTTATGAGAAAATACTCCATCGATGAGCTGCCGCAGTTCTGGAATGTGCTGAAGGGCGACATGTCCCTGGTGGGTACCAGACCTCCCACAGAGGACGAGTTTGCCACCTATGAGTACCATCACAAGGCCAGGCTGGGCATCAGGCCCGGACTGACGGGTATGTGGCAGGTCAGCGGCAGATCCGACATCACCGACTTTGAAGAGGTGGTGGCACTTGACACAGAGTATATAATGAACTGGACGCTGGGACTGGACATCAGGATCCTCTTTAAGACCATAGGCGTGGTACTTTCGGGAAAGGGATCAAAATGAGCCATAAGTTTTCAATCCTTATACGGACAGCCGATACCAACGGATCTTTTTTCAGAGATGCCCTGGAGTCCGTTATAGCCCAGACCCATACGGACCTTGAGCTAGTAGTGCTGGATGAGACAGACTCTCAGGAGGTCCGGTATATCTGCGAGGAGATGTTTGCCGGTGACGAGCGGATCATATATCGCACATTAAAAAACAGACAGGGCATTGCCTATGCTTATAATATAGGTGTGCATTTTTCTTCCGGAGATCATGTGGTCATCATGGGACAGCATGACAGGATATCGGCGGATACCCTGGAGAGATTTGCGGTCACCATAGAGTCGGCGAAGGAGTCGGGAGAAAAGGCCGACATAATATACACGGATCATGATGAACTCATCGGGATGAACAGGATGAATCCCCATTTTCTCCCGGATTACAACGAGGAGCTCATCAGACACATCCCATACATCAGCCCCCTCATATGCTTCAAGCGGAATCTGGTCCTGGATATCGGAGAGTTCAATGAGAACCTGGCCTATTTTCCGGTGTACGATTTTATCTTCAGAGGCGTGGAGGCAAAAAAGAGGGTACTGCATCTGGCCAACCTTTTGTACCATGAGAGACAAAAGAGGCCCATGGACGGCAGGCTGAGACAGATGGATGCCAGAGAGATCCGTGAATACGGTGTGGTGGTGGCGGCTCATCTGAAGCGGATGGGTGTGGACATCGACACCGAGGCCGAGAATAAAAACAGGTTCATCCGCATCGACTACCGGGCGGCATCATACAAAAACCACAGGGATGATTTCCTTTTCCTCAGGGATAACGGGGTCAGGGCGTTGAAAAAGACATACATGCAGCAGATGTATGATGTGCTGTCCCAGCCGGATGTGGGCATAGTGGGTGTGAGGTTTATCAGATTCGATCTCACCAACGACAACTGCGGATATATTTACGGGACCGAGGGTATTGCCTATCCGGCATGCTACGGAGAGGCAGTGGTACGTCCCGGATATGACGGCAGGGCCATGATACCCAGAGACGTGAGCATGGTGGATGCAGGATTTTGCTTGATCGATGCCAAGCTGTACAGACATATAGGAGGCTTTGGATCCAATCTGGACGGCCGGGATATCATGCTGGACTTTTGCATGAAGACCAGGGAGGCCGGCAGGCGTATAGTGTATCTGCCTGAGGTGACGGTGCTCAGGAGCCCCGGCAAGACCACTAGTTCCCAGAGCTCCAACAGCCTTTTGATGGAGAGATGGCACGATGCGCTCAAGGCGGGTGACCCCTATTACAACAGGAACCTTCCCCTGGGACTGTCGAATTATAAACTATACTGATCTTAAACTGTAAATCAGATGTTACTAAAACACAATTAGGAGTACTCAATGGCGACCAAGAAAAAGAAAAAACTGACAAAGGCACAGGCGAGGCAGAGGAATAAAAAGATATTCCTGCTCATCGAGTTTTTGGTGCTGATCTTAGTGCTTTTGGCATTTTTCGCATGGCTCAAGCTGGGCAAGATAGACTGGGCCACTATTAAGAACATGAAGACCAACACCCTGGATGAGGAGACCAAAGTGGTGCTGTCCGGCTATACCACACTGGCTTTCTTCGGAGTGGATAACCGAAAGGTGGGCAACTATGACTCCGGCAACTCGGACAGTATCATGATAGCCTGCATCAACAACGACACCAAGGAGGTCAAGATCGTATCCGTATACCGCGATACATTTTTGGATACCGGAGAGGGCAATCTCCACAAATGTAATTACGCATACAACCACGGTGGTATCGAGCAGGCAATGGAGATGCTCAACTCCAATCTTGATCTGGACATCCAGGACTATGTGGCAGTGGACTTTAAGGCGCTGGCCGATGCGGTGGACGCCGTGGGAGGTATCGACCTGGAGGATGGTCTCACCGGTGAGGAGGCTGCTATCATGAACCAGTCCTATGTCAGCTATACTGCGGAGATAGTGGGCAAGGAAGGCATAGAGGTAAAGCAGGGACAGAAGCACCTGGATGGCGTGCAGGCCCTTTCCTTCTGCCGTGTCAGATATACCAAGGGCGGTGATTTCGAACGTGCTTCCAGACAGCGCGAGGTGCTGGGACTTTTGGCTGAAAAGATGAAGTCCGCTTCGCTTACGGAGCTCAATGATCTGGTGGACTCCATCCTTCCGGAGGTTTCTACCAGCCTCTATCCCTCTGAGGTATTCACTCTTGCCACAGCCATGCAGGACTACACCATTGTGGAGACCAGGGGCTTCCCCTTTGATATGAGAGGCGGGAAGTTTGGCAGCAAGGGTGATGTGGTTGTCCCCTGTACTCTTGAGAGCAATGTGCAAAAGCTGTATGAGTACTTATATGAGGATACGACACATATTTCCTCCAATGAGCTGAAGTCCATCAGTCAGTCCATCGTGACCTACACCGGCTTCGATGAGGACGATGCCCTGGATTACGGATATTGATGTATACAGAGTGCCCGTATTCATATGTTCACCGCCGGGCGTCAAACGTCCGTCTACGTGAATCATATGAATATGGGCACTTTTCACATTTCATTTTTTTGACAAATCTTTTTCACAAAATGGACACATTTATAAAGTATAGTAGTCATCGTCAGGAGGCGATGACTATTTTTATTATAAAGACTTTTACAAACGGAGGTGAAGGACATGAGTAATTATCAGTATTATGAATATCAGTCAGATGACAATAACGGATATGCAAACCCTTACGGCAGCGGCGGTGGATACACACCTTATGGACAGCCCCAGAAGCCCAAAAAGGATCACAAGTTTATAAAGAAGCTGGGCAAGGTGGCGGCCATAGCATTGGTCTTCGGGCTTGTGGCTGGAGTGGTATTCCAGGGAGCCAGCCATCTGACTGCCAAAGCATTGGGCGATGATAAGCAGATCGCTGCAGTGAAGGAAGAGGAGACCGGAGGCGGCGCCAAGCAGCTTACCACCTCGGATCAGATCGGTTCCACGGCAGTGAGTACAGCCACCACGGTAACGGATGTTTCGGATATAGCTGAAAACGTGATGCCCGCCATCGTGCAGGTGACCAACATGTCCATTACGGAGTACAGGAGCTGGTTCGGACAGAGCTTTGAGCAGAAGAACAAATCGGCAGGCAGCGGTATCATAATGAGCAGCGATGACGACTATCTCTACATCGCATCCAACAACCATGTGGTGGAGGGAGCGCAGACACTGACCATCACCTTTGTGGATGGGGCAGCTGTAGAGGCGGAGATCCAGGGAACCAATCCGGAAAAGGATCTGGCAGTGATCAGGGTTTCCATGGATGACATAGAGCAGGATACAAAGGACGCCATCAAGATAGCTACCATCGGAGATTCCGCCGGACTGAAGGTTGGCGAGTCATCAGTGGTCATCGGTAACGCAATGGGCTACGGACAGTCCGTCACCACAGGAGTTATCAGTGCACTGAACCGTGATGTTACATTCAGAAACAACGATGGCAGCACATATACAAATTCCCTGATACAGACAGAGGCAGCGGTCAATCCCGGCAATTCCGGCGGAGCGCTTCTAAACATGAACGGCGAGGTCATAGGCATAGTTTCCGCAAAGTATGCAGACACGGTTGTAGAGGGCATGGGATATGCTATCCCCATATCCGACGCACGTCCCATAATCGAGGGCTTCATTAATCAGAAAAACGGTGCGGATGAAAAGACCGATGACAAAGACATTAAACTTTCAGAGGCTTATCTGGGAATAGCCGGAGTGGATATAGATGAGATGACAGCCTATCAGTACAATATGCCTACCGGCGTATATGTAGCCAGGGTTGAGTCAGGTACAGGGGCTGAGGCAGCAGGACTGCAAAAGGGTGATGTGATCACCGGCTTTGACGGGACAGATCTCTACACCATGGCAGAGATACAGAAGGCACTGATGAACCATAAGGTGGGTGACAAGGTCAAGGTAAAGGTGGCCAGACAGAGCGACAATTACGCCATCTCAGAGGTGGAGGTCACTCTCTCAAAAAGGCCCGCAGAGACAAACTAAGATGATTTCGGACAGGTAACAGTACCTCCTCATTACATTGTCCTCCGGCCACGTGCCGGGGGACATTTTTGATTAGACTTTTTATCTTAAGTGGGGTATATTATATCTGTTAGATAGATTCTCCAGGCTTTGCCCTCAGAATGACGGGATTGGTTATGTCATCCTGAGGGTCGCGAAGGATCCTTTCAGGAGGGAAAACATGTTTCAGGATATAGCAGAAAAAATAAAGTCCATCCGTCTCCACTTCACGGTTACAGCATTGCTGGAGGTGGTTTTGGGTGTAGTATTCTTAATATGGGCCAGAGACGTGATGGGCATCTTTGCCCAGTTTGTGGGCGCCATTGTCATCATCATGGGTATCGTGGAGATACTGGCAAAGCTTTTTGAAGAAAGGGCCAGAGCCATCGGCATCCTCACGGGCCTGGTACTGGTGATAGTGGGAGGCTGGATCGTACTCCATCCCACGGGCATCATCTCCATCATCCCCATTATCATAGGAGTGGGTCTGATGGCCCACGGCATCCAGAACTTTTCTCTTGCACTGGCAGGCAAGTCATCGGGTGCTCACAAGTGGGGCTGGATGATAGTGATGTCAGTGGTGACCATCCTTTTGGGTGTGGTCTGCATCGTCTGCGCCGTACAGGTGGTTGACATCGCGGTACGTGTGGCAGGAGTCTTTATGATACTTGACGGACTGGCATCCATCTTTATGATCCACCGCGTCAACAAGGCGGAGCGTGATGTGGATTCGGTCATCACCAGGGAGACCGATCTGGGAGATTTTTAGGGCATATGCGACAGATGGAGTTTAAAATGGAGAGGCTGGGGCTTCTCGAAATCGGCGACGTTTTGCCGGTGACGGAGTACAGACTCCCCAATTCTTTTTATTATGTATTGGGACCTTCCTATGCCATGTCGGCCAATTACTCCACCCCTGAGAGGCTTTTTGCCAAGGAGGGGAGAGTCAGCGACATCCAGGAGACGCCCAAGGGGTTTTTTGTAACAGTGGATTTTGACGTATGAACAACAAGACGGATAATACAAAATCTATAGATATGCTTCTCGCCGAAAGCTTTAAGAAGCTGGTGGCAAAAAAGACCATCGAGAAGATAACCATCCGTGAGATCACTGATCTGGCGGGGGTTATCCGTCCGACTTTTTACAATCACTTCCAGGATAAATATGAGCTTTTGGAGTGGATAATCGTCAACGAGATATTTGCTCCCATGGATCCCCTCATTGACCGGGGTGAGCTCTCCCAGGCTGTGGAGGGAGCCCTCAGCGTCATGCAGGAGGAAAAGGAATTTTATGACAGAGCAGTCAGGCTCACGGGACAGAATTCATTCCGCGAGATCATGACGGATCATGTGGCGGAGACCATTTTGTCCAGACTGCCGGAGGTGAGCGGCAGGGAAAAGATATATTACCAGTGGCTCACACCCAGACGCCTGGCCTATTTTTTTGCAGGGCAGATCGTATATGTGGTCATGTCCTGGCTTGAGGACGGTATGAAGGTGCCTCCCAGGGAGCTGGTGGGCAGTTTTATGTATTTTTGTAATCATTCCATAATTGAAATGGTGGAAATGGTGGAGGCAGAGGGCAGATTATGAACGCATTGATTTGTATATTGATCATCATAGGTATCAGTCTGGACGTGCTGGGTACCATGGAGATAGAGGGAGCCATGCTGGGAGAGCTAAAAAGGGTGGACATCACCCTGGCGTCTCTGCTGGTCATCGGCATGCAGCTTCTCTTCTTTTTCGGGGGCTACATAGCCTGTGCCATGGTGGTGAGGTACAACATATTTACCTATGGTGAGCTTACGGCGTCCATCATTGCCGTATCCATCTTTGTGCTTTTGGGCATCAGGCTTCTGATCAAGGGTATCCGCAAGGTCTTTGTGGAGGAGAGGCGTCAGGAGTTTTCCCTGGCCAGATACATGCGCATCATCCTGACCCTTTGCGTATATACTCTGGCGGCGGGCTGTGCATGCGGCTTCACCTTTACCTCCATGCTTCTGATGCTCATTACCATTATCATCTGCTCCGCCAGTGTTACGGTGGGCGGCATATTTATCGGTTATCACTACGGCTTCGGTTCCAAGTCCACGGTATATTATCTCGGGACCCTTCTCCTGTGGATAGCCGGGGTGTATGTATATGTAAAAAGCATCTATCCACTCATAGCGGGTTAATGTCATGTGCGCGCGGAAAAAGGCAGAGGTAAATGAAATATTGAGGCTTTTGGATGACACTTATGGTACGGACTATAAGTGTTATCTTCATTATGACACTCCCTGGCAGCTTTTGTTTTCCACCATCATGTCTGCCCAGTGTACTGACGCCAGGGTAAATATCGTGACGGCTGATCTGTATAAAAAATATCCCACCCTGGAGGCCTTTGCCAATGCATCTCTTGCTGAGATGGAGGAGGATATCAGGTCCACCGGCTTTTATCACAACAAGGCAAAAAACATCATCGCCTGTGCCCGCAGGCTCATAGAGGATTTTGACGGTGAGGTTCCCTCATCCATAGAGGAGCTGACCTCCCTGCCCGGAGTGGGCAGAAAGACCGCCAATGTGATCCGCGGCAATATCTACCATATTGACAGTATAGTGGTGGATACCCATGTGGGCCGGATCTCCCGCAGGCTGGGGCTTACTAAAAAGACGGATCCCACGGAGGTGGAGTTTGAGATGATGAAGGTACTGCCCCAGGATCACTGGATACTTTACAACATCCAGATCATCACCTTCGGACGCCAGATCTGTACCGCCAGAAGCCCCAAATGCGAGCTGTGCTTCCTCAGGGATCTGTGCAGATCCAGGGATAAAAAATAAGGGTCTGCAGATAAGAAATAAAGGGTGGCGAGAGACTATATATTGTGGTATAATGCGAATGGATCAGGCATATTTTGTGCCACGTCCTTCGTCTTTTTTTGATTGGAAACTTTAGTTGTGATCTTTATTATATTGTGCCTGTTGGCAGTTATCGTAACTTCATATCTCATCGGTGCCCTTTTTGTAAAAGAGGGGCACGGGCTTTTTGCTACACTTTTGGGGGGCTTTCTCACAGAACTGGCCCTCTGGGAGATCATCTCACTTCCCGCTATTTTTCTCGAGTTGTCCCTGACGGCGTTGAGCCTGACGATACAGACGGTGATCATCGTATTCTGTGTCAACAGCATTTTCAGAAACAGGGGCAGGCTTTTGGATCCATGGAAGAACTGCCTTGGGGACTGGTGGGGACGCATCGTGCGTTTCTTCACTCTCAGGGCCGATCTCAAGGACGTGGTGGCGCTCGTTGCTCTGGGGATAGTCCTGGTCCAGGCTCTGCTATTGGTGGTGGGAGTACACTATGATGACGACGATGCTTTTTATGTGGCCACGGCCACCACTGCCATAGACACCAATACCATATATAGATATACCCCCTTTACCGGAGCTGAGTATTCCGATCTTCCGGCCAGATATGTTTTGTCTCCATGGCCAATGTTTTCGGCAGTGCTTTCGTATATATTCAATATAAGGCCCATTATTGTCTTCCACACCCTGTTGCCGGCCCTTATCATCCCCATGTCCTACGGGGTGCTTTATATGATGGGACGGGTCATCTGGAGGGAGGATCCTGACCGGGAGACCAAGACCTATGGCTTCCTTATTGCAGCGTCCTTTTTGCAGATCTTCGGAGCCTTTTCCACCTGGTCCGTGGGCATGAGGCTTCTGATCCGGGTATGGCAGGGCAAGACGGTTCTGGCGTCTGTGATCATACCTCTTTTGATGGTGCTGATCATTTATGACTGGCACAGCGAAAAGCTGTCCAGGCACATGTTTTTTTACATTATCACCTCCCTTTTGGCGGGATGCTTTATGTCATCCATGGGAGTGGTGCTCCCTGTCATTGAGCTGGGAGTCCTGGGACTGACCAGAGCCATTGTGAAAAAGGATATCAGATACACGCTGCAGCTGATCCCCTGCTGCGCGCCCAACCTGCTTTTGGGTGTGATATACCTGGCCATCAGATAGGAGCTGCGATGACGGCAGTGTTTTCGGAGATAATTGAAGAGCAGACCGGATATTTCGGAGAGGGCTGGCAGTATCCCATTTTTGCCATCGTGCTGGTGGGGTTGCTTTTGCTGTGGCGTCGTCGTGATGCCGCCATAGCTGCTCTGTATACGGTGATCATGATGGTGGTCATCTATTGCCCGGTCACGGCCAAGTTTCTGATGAGCTTCATGGAGGGCGGCGTGTACTGGAGGATGTTCTGGCTTTTGCCCATCATCCCGGTGCTGGCCCTGGGCATGGTGGAGTTTTTGCCGCTGGTTGTCAGGGCAGCTGTGGACCTGTTTAAGGCGGATGATAAAAAGAAAAAGCCAATAAGCGTGATCGCCGTGGTTTTGGTTTTGGCAATCTATGCCGGACTTTTGGCGGGAGGCGGACGATTTGTATACCAGGATGGCAATGTCACCTGGGCTCACAATCCGGAAAAGCTGCCGGAGGAGGTCATCGATATCATTGATGCGGTAAACGCAGATTATGAGGCTGCTCCAGTGGGAGAAAAGCGGGTGGCCGCAGTGGGAACCATAGTCCCCTTTATCCGCCAGTATGACGCTACGGTGCTTTTGGCCTATGGCCGCAGCACCATACAAAAGGAGGACAAAAGCGGCAAAAAGGCAGAGCTCTACGAGCAGCTGACCAATGCAGAAAACCCTGACTATGACAGGATCGCAAAGCTTTTGAAAAAGACTGACACCACCTATCTCATCATTGCCGACAACATGCATGTCAGAGCATCGGAGATGAATGTGAGGGGCTTTGAGACCGTATATGGAAACGGGGCATACACCCTGCTCAAGCGGGATTGATATATGAGGAATAAGAGTTTTGATCTATGATCTGGTATTGACAATTGGAGTGATGCTCCTGTATATTCTGATCTTTCGGCTTGTGGGCACCACTGTGCTTACGGTGCTGGGACAGAAAAAGTTGTACATCCACAGGGAGACCGTGGGCTTTTTTGCGTACTTCGCCCTCTTCCAGATGGTGTATGTGCCCATGGTGCTGCTGCGGGCCCGGTTCCATCTGCTGGCCTACGGCTGGATCCTGACCCTGGTGATTTTGGTGTTACTCTGCGCAGTGTATCTGGTGACGGCGGGAGGCAAGAGTCCCTTTGCCATGCCCGGGGATACAGTGATGGAGGAGGGGTTGCTTGGATATATGAAGTGGCCCGTGGTCATCGGCTGCGCCGCCTTTGTCGTATTTCTGGTACTCCAGCAGTATCTGGGCTGGGATACCGCATTTTACATGGGCAATATGAACGAAGCCATCTACACCGACACCATGTACTATTATAACGGTAACGACGGCACCCTGATGAAGAGCCTGGATTTCAGATACGCCCTGTCAGGTTTTTCCATGCAGTTTGCCATACCCTGTTTTTTGCTGGAGGTATCACCCACCATCATGTGCTACTACGGCATCCGCGGACTGGGAGCCATCCTGGCGTTGCTCATTGTATATGACTTCGGCATGCTTTTATTTGAAAAAAATGAGAGCCGCGCATACCTTCTGGTGACGGCCTTTCTGGCGGTGAACATGTTCTTTTTCACCTACTCAGCCACCTCCCTGTTTTTCATCAGGAGGATGAACGAGGCCAAGGGCTACTGCGCCAACGTGGTGCTTCCCATGGTGGCCTTGCTTTTATTTATGATATACAAAAAATTCGGAAGGCATCTCTGGGCGCTTTTATTTGTGATCTGCCTGGGCAGTGTGGGAGCATCCATGTCGTCCATGATGCTGGTGCCCGCACTTCTGGGACTGGGGGCTGTGCTTTTGGCCATCAATGAAAAAAGGCTTCGCCCCGTTTTTTACGCTATCGTATGCGCCCTGCCAAACCTGTGTTATGTGGCGCTTTTCATATTAAATCATGAGAAGATACTGGTGATCAAACTATGACGGAAACCATTGATCTTTTAATTAAATATTTCCAGGGATACCAGTGGCTCATCCTTTTTGCCGTGGTCTATGCCTATTCCATTTTCAAGGCAAAAAAGGGGGGCAGGATCAGCATCCTGGTGGGCACGGTGCTGTTTTTCGTCTTTATCTACAACGACTTTATCTACGAGTGGATGTCGCAGCTGGTGGAATCGGGAGTGTACTACAGGTTTTTGTGGATCATACCCGTGACCATATGGATCGCCTACGGGCTGGTTATGATCTTTCTGGATCTTGAAAAATGGTGGCTGCGTATCCCCTTTGTCCTTGCGGCCTTGGCCTGCATGTTTTTGATGGACCACACCTGGCTGGAGCCTGACCGGGGCACCTGGAGCAGGCCGGAAAATGTGAGCCTGATCCCCGGAGAGGTGCTGGACATATCTGATGTGCTGACGGACGAGCACCCCTACGGTGAGAAGATCCGATGCGTGCTGCCATTGGGCATGTCCATGCAGCTAAGGTGTGTGGATGCGTCGGTGGAGTGTGTGATCCCCAGACGGGATTATCTCAAAATGAATGGCCAGTCAACTAGGCCATATAAGCAAAAAGAACTTGCTTTTATGATAGAAAAAAATGAAAGACCCGATGTGAGCAGACTCAAAAAGCTTTTGGATGACACCGAGACGGATGTGATCGTTGCCTACAGCGATTACTCCCAGGGGGATTATCTGAGGCAGGCAGATTGCGAGCTTATTAAAAAAACAGGAGCATATGAGGTGTACAGAGTAAAATGAAAAAGAGATTTTTAACAACGATTTTGGCAGCTTGTCTTTTGGTGGGGCAGAACGCATACGCCGTGGACTTGACGGATCTACTCAATCTTCCCGGGCTTACGGATACGACGACCCAGGAGACCACGGATGAGGTAAAGCAGACCGTGGTGGTGCTGGACCCGGGACATGACAAGTCCCACAAGGGGGCCCAGTATTTCGAGCATGCTGAGGAAAAGGACACTTTAAAGATAGCCACCTACTGCAAGGAGAAGCTGGAGACCTACCCCGGTGTGACAGTTTACATGACCAGGGAAGATGAGGACTGTGCATTCGGCGTCAATACATCCGGTGACTGCCTGAAAAAACGTGTGGAGTATACCATAGACAAGGATGCGGATCTTTTTGTATCCTTCCATCTGAACGCTGCTCCATCCAATCCCGATGCCACGGGAGCAGAGGTGTATTATTCCAAAAAGGACGGCGCTTCATCCAAGTGCGCATCTCTGGCGGGGGCCATCCTCAGACACTTAAGCTCTGATGTGGGACTTAAAAACAGAGGTATCAAGCGTGCCAACTACTATGTGCTCAACGGCACCACCGAGGCCAAGATCCCCGGCGTTTTGATAGAGCACTGCTTTATGACCAACGAGGATGATGTGGATGAGTACCTGTCTGCGGACTCCAGATTGAAAAAGCTGGGTGAGGCAGATGCAGAGGGCATCATGGACTATATCAATTCCACACCTGCCGAAGAGAGCGAGGATGAGGGCGAGGAAGAGACAAAGGAAGAGGTGGATCTGTCCACATTGAAGGTGGAGAATCTCACGGTTGAGACCGACGGCTTTTTCGTAGGCCTCTCCTGGGACGACATAGACGATGTTACCGCTTATCAGATATACAAGTACAACGAGGCTGAGAAAAAGTGGAAGAAGCTGGCGCAGACCGAGGATACGGAGTACAATGACACCTCACTGGTAGCGGGAGAGACCGGAACCTACAAGGTCAGGGCCATCAAAAAGGGAAGCGACGCTACCGTAAAAAGTAAGTTTTCTTCAAAGGGAAGTGCGGCAGCAGGCAACGGTCAGGTCCAGGAGCTTACCGCAGCACCTGGAGCCTTTAACCGCAGCGTCATCTCATGGGAAGAGGTGACAGGTGCAGCAGGCTACAAGGTATCCCGTCAGGACTTCGGTTCCGAAAAATGGAAGACCATAGCCACCACCGACAACCCCGACGGCTATATCGACGAGACCACCAAGTGCGGCAAGCTCTACAGATACAGGGTGAGGGCATATCGCACCGCAGACAAGAAAAAGGTATGGGGCAAGACCGCAAAGCCCACTGATTTCTTCCAGACCGCATCAGGTAAGGTAGAGATGAAAAAGAGCACACTGGTGAAAAATGGCTTACAGGTCAACTGGACCAAGAAGGCCAAGGCCAGTGCATATATAGTATACCGCAAGGCCGGCAAGGAGAAGAAATGGACCAGGATCGGCAAGACCAAGGAGGCTTTTTTCGTAGATGAGACGGCTGAGTGGGAGCACACCTATACCTACACAGTCAAGGCCTATCGCGTAAAACTGGGCAAAAAGTACATGGCCTCTGAGTATGACAAGACCGGTACCACCTCCAAGGCAGGTACGAAGGTCGAGGGCATATCTGATGTGAGTGTGGAGCAGATGGTGGCCTACTACGAGAAGTCAGGCAAGACCTATCCGGCATCTACCTACAGTGATCGCGGAGCGGAGACACTGGAGGACTTCTGCCAGATCGTTTATGATGTATGTGATCAGTACGGAGTCCGTTCCGATCTGGTTTGGGCTCAGATCTGCAAGGAGACCGGATATCTCCAGTTCGGCGGCGATGTAAAGGCTGACCAGTGCAACTTTGCAGGCATCGGAGCCACCGGCGGCGGAGAAGCAGGCAGCAGATTTAAGGATGTGGAAGAGGGAGTGACTGCCCAGGTGCAGCACCTCAAGCTATACGCCACCGAGGATAATAGCTGGGAAGAGGATGTGACCATAGTGGATCCCAGATACAATGAAAAGATCCGCGGCAAAGCCATGCTCATTGAGTGGCTGGCCATCCCCTCCAACCCCTACGGCTCAGGCTGGGCTGCAGCGGAGAATTACGGAGTGCAGCTGCTTACGATGATGGACGACATGAAGAAAATGTAGTCTTAGGAGAAAGAAATGGAAGAAAACATTTACGGCAGAAAGGAAAACCAGGTACAGGGCAAGTATGTATTCCGCTGGGTATGCGGCATCTTCCACACCCTGTACGCCAGCCTGACCTTCTGGTGGGTGTGGATCTCATACACCACGGTCCACGACCAGACCGGCCACCTGACCGGCCTTGCCAACAGACTCATGGCTCTGTTCATCTACGCCTTCGTCTTTGTGTTGCTGATGAAGTCCATGGGAGGATATCTCATCGGAGTCAGCCGCAAGATGAACGTGGTGGGTTCCCTGGCCGTAGCACTTTTTGTCACCGACGGGGCAGAGGTCTTTATCTCCATGGCCATCACCGGTCAGTTCAGATTCTTCTGGGCCTTCCTCTGGCGCTATGTACTTCTGTTTTTGGTGCAGACATTTTGTGTCTCACTTTCCAGTATCATGCTCATCGATCTGTACAGGCAGAAGTTCCCGCCTCTTAGGCTCATAGAGATCTACGGGTCACACCCTAACCGTGTGGCAAAAAAGATGGGCTTCCGGGATGACAAGTATTACTTTGACGGCAAGATCCATTGTGACGAGCTGGATGAAAAGATAGTCGAGACCATCCTCCCCTATGATGCGGTGCTCATCAATGACGTTCCCTATGACAGGGAGGATGAGCTTTTGCGTCTGTGCTTTGACATCAACAAGAGGGTCTATTTCACCCCTGCCATATCCGATGTCATGATAAAATCCAGTGACGACATCAACCTGTTTGATACCCCCATCTATCTCTGCCGCAACAACGGCATGTCCGTATGGCAGAGATTCTGGAAGAGGTTTTTTGACATCTTTTTTTCCGTCCTTGCCATCATCGTACTCTCACCCCTTTTACTGGTAGTGGCAATACTTATAAAGGCCGGTGACGGCGGTCCCGTTTTTTACCGTCAGGAGAGAGTCACTTTAAATGGCAGACGTTTCATGATCATGAAGTTCCGCAGCATGATAGTGGATGCGGAAAAGGACAACAGGACTATACCGGCAGGAGCACAGGATCCCCGTATCACAAAGGTGGGCAGGTTCATCCGCGCCACCAGGATCGACGAACTGCCCCAGCTTTTTAATATCGCAAAGGGAGACATGTCCATAGTGGGACCCAGACCCGAGAGAGTGGCCCATGTGGAAAAATACACCAGGGACATCCCCGAGTTCAGATATAGACTCAAGATGCGCGGGGGCCTCACCGGCTACGCCCAGGTCTATGGCAAGTACAACACCACGGCCATGGACAAGCTGAAAATGGATCTTTCATATATCACGAATTATTCTCTGCTGCTGGATGTACAGATCATCTTTGAGACCCTTCGTGTGATCATGCAAAAGGAGAGTACCGAGGGCTTTTCCGAGGAGGATCAAAAGACCATGCACGATGCAGACAAGTCAGCCGGAGGCAGCAATGAGTGAGACGGTTTCCATCATAACGCCGGTGTATAATTCGGCGTCCACCCTCAGAGAGACCGTGGAGTCTGTCATGGCCCAGTACTATACTCACTGGGAGCTTTTACTGATAGATGACTGTTCCGCCGATGACAGCCGGGATGTCATGGAAAGCCTCTCGGCATCTGACAGCAGGATACACTGTCTGTACAATGAAAAAAACTCCGGGGTCGCCCTCACCAGGAATCATGGCATCAGGGAAGCCACAGGACGATATATAGCCTTTTTGGACAGCGACGACACCTGGGATGTGGACAAGCTGTCCCGCCAGCTGGAGTTTATGGAAAAGGTGGATTCTCCCTTTACCTACACCTCCATCAGGATAATGGATGAGGACGGCAATCCCACGGGTAAGGAGCGGCATGTTCCCGATATGGTGGATTACAGGACTCTTTTGATGGGAGATCCCATGCCCTGCCTTACTATTGTTATCGACACGGAGCGTATACCCAGGGAAAAGATATACATGCCCAATGTGCACCACGAGGACTATGCGGCATTTTTAAACTGCCTCAGAGACGGGGCGGTCGCAAGAGGGCTGGACGAGGTACTGGCCAGCTACAGGGTGAGCCGGAGGTCTGTCAGCGGCAACAAGCTTCGCACCGCCACCTGGCAGTGGAGGATACTCCGTGACCAGGAGGGACTGAGCCTGCCGATGGCATTTTATTATTTATGCACCTATGCCTTTCTTGCCATTAAAAAAAGATTGTAGTGATGTCATTCTGAGCGAAGCGAAAAAACGATCATGAGTGTAAAACACATAGCAAAACAATATGTAAAAATGATTGTGCAGGGTTCCTACCTGCCTTCCATATATAAAAAAGCGGCGGCTTCACCCATAGACGAAAAAAAGGTGATCTTTGCCGATGCCCACAACCATTCCACCCCTTACAGCATGAGGAGGATGGAGGATGCCTGCCGTGCGGCGGGCTTTCGTGTGGAGACCCATTACAGTGATTATCAAAAGGACGGCGTTGCCGCCACCTACCGCGCCATGCGGGAGTTCATGGAGTCCTATGCCACGGCCTCGGCAGTGGTGATAAGCGACACCTTTCTTCCCGTGGCCAGCTGCAAAAAGCGCCCCGAGACAAAGGTGGTGCAGCTCTGGCACGGAGCCGGAGCCCTGAAAAAATTCGGCTACGCCACCACCGATGATGTGCCGGCATATTATAAGGGCAATATCTATGAAAACTACAGTCTGATCACAGTCAGCGGTGAGCCGGCGGTGGATCCCTTTGCCCTGTCCATGCGTGCAGAAAAGGGAGTGACCCGCCCCATTGGTGTCAGTCGTACTGACAACTATTTCGACGAGGACTACATGGCTGACATGAGGCAAAAGGTCCGTGCCGCCTATCCCGAAGCAGTGGGAAAAAAGGTGGCTCTCTACGCACCCACCTTCCGCGGCCATGCGGATGCCGCGGGGCTGGCTGAGCCTGAGGCCGTGGCAAAGAGACTGAGAAGCGAGCTGTCGGATGAATGGTATCTCATATCCAGCGCCCATCCCCACGCCAGAGGAAAGGGGGGCGACCACGGCATCTCATCATTTTGCACGGAGGAGCTGATGCTCATAGCGGACGTGCTGATAACCGATTATTCCTCCATTGTTTTTGACTATCTGTTTTTGCACCGCCCGGTGATACTCTATGCTCCCGACTACGAGAGCTTCGGCAGGCTAAGAGGCTTTTACACTCCCTATGAGGAGCTGCCGGGGAGGATAGTCACGGATCCGAGACAGCTTTCGGCCGCCATAAAAAGCGAGTGCGAAAACTATGACGATGCAAAAACAAGAGCCTATCTGGTTAAATATCTGGGGGCCTGCGACGGCCATGCCACTGAGCGCATAGTGGAATACTTGAAATAAGCACCTTTTTTGCTTATAATTAATAGTTGTTTTGCTTACAGGAGAGCTTATGAAGATCAGATATCTGAAAAAGAGAATGACAGCGGTCGCACTGGTGGCGGCCATGGCTCTGGGGATGTTAAGAGGGACCACTGCCGTAGCTACCAGGAGCATCGATGAGATAAAGCAGGATAAAAGCGACCTCCAGCAGGAGATCAGTTCTTTGGATTCCGAGCTGGTGGATCTGCTGGCCGAGATCAACAACATCACCTACGAGATCTCCCAGAACGAGCAGGAGATCGATGACTTAAAGTACGAGCTGAAGGAAGCCAAAAAGGCGGAAAAGAAGCAGTACAAATATATGAAAAAGCGCATGAAGGCCATGTACGAAAACGATCAGAAGAGCGTGGTCACCATGCTTTTGGAGTCAGGCAGCTTTTCCGATTTTCTCAATAAGATAGAATATGCCAATGCGGTTTATGAATACGACCAGCAGCTTCTCAACACCTACATAGGTGTCAGGGAGGAGATCAAGGAGATGGAGGTGGCTCTGGAAAAGGAGCAGGCCACTCTTCAGAGTGAAAAGAATTCCCTGGATTCCAAGCAGGCTTCCCTCAACAGCATGATATCCGCCAAGCGTTCCCAGATGGCGGATTTTGACAAGGAGCTGGACAAGGCCATTGAGCTGGCTGCCAGAAAGGCCGAGGAGGAGCGACTGGAAAAGGAACGCAAGCGTCAGGAAGCTCTGATGCGTCAGCAAGAGGAGCTGGCGAGACGCCAGGCCGAACAGGAGGCAGCTGAGGCTGAGGAAGATGATGGCGACGATGATGATGATTTCGACGATGAGGATGACGAGATAATAGATGATGGCACAGGAGGCCAGGATCTCAATCCCAGCCCCGTCACGGGAGTCAGTGGGTCTGCAGTGGTGGCCTATGCCAATCAGTTTGTGGGCAACCCCTACGTATGGGGCGGCAATTCCCTTACCAGCGGCTGTGACTGTTCCGGTTTTGTGGTACAGGTATATGCCAACTTTGGTATCAATCTGTCTGCATCCAGGAACTCCGCGGCACTCCGCTATGTGGGTAATGCAGTGAGTATCAACAACGTACAGCCCGGAGACATAGTCTGCTATCCCGGACACGTGGGAATATATGCCGGCGGCGGCACCATAGTGGAGGCTCAGAGCAGCCGCGCGGGCATTACCAACAACAGATCCATCTACTGTCATGACATTCTTGCCATCCGAAGGGTAGTATGATGAAACGGCAGTTTTCCGCCGCCTTCATATTTCGTGCGGCAGTATGGGCGGGCATCGCAACCCTCATCCTCTACATGGGAGTCCGGCATTACGGCACCATCCAGCCCATCGTCTATGAGGAGCATCTGGATGATGTGGCAGTTACTGTGGACGGGGATGACCTGACCCTGGGGGATCTGTCCTTTTACGTCCTCTACGAGGAGCAGACCGTGGAGACGGAGGCGGAGGTTTACAATAAAAAGAACACCAGGGACTTTTGGAATCTTCACGCCAACGGCATCTTTTTCAAATATGCCGCGAAAAAATATGTGATGGAAATGGCCATCCACGATCATCTTTTTTACAAGGGAGCCCTGGCAGAGGGGATAACTCTTTCTGAGGATGACAAAAAGGCCCTAAGGGACAGCTATGGAGATTTTCTGGATGACCTCTTGCTTACGCAAAAGGATTCCGGATTATATGATGAAAAAAAGATATACGACACCATGGAGCAGATAGTATACGCCGAGAAATACAGGGCGTATCTGGCAGAAAGGGACGATACCACCTACGCCGGTTACGGCTACGACGGACTGGATTATAAAAACTGGCTTCAGGACCATGAGGTTAAGATAAATGAAAGTATCTGGGGTCGTGTATCGGTAGGAGATAACAGCCTGACGCATAAGAGCGCCAGCGGGATCAACGGAGTGAGTTCAGATGATGAATGAGAATTACGGTTGGCAGAAAAAGGGTGCTGCGGACACCCGGAGAAATGTGTTAAAGATCGGCAGGAACGATCCCTGCTGGTGTGGCAGCGGCCGCAAGTACAAGCAGTGTCACGAGAGAAACGACAAGAAGCTGGAGACCTTTGCCCTCCAGGGGAATACGGTTCCCAGCCATGAGCTGCTGAAGACCCCGGAGCAGATCGAGGGTATCAAAAAAAGTGCCGTCATCAACATGGCCTGCCTGGATGAGGTGGGCAAGAGGATACACATCGGCATGAGCACCCTGGAGATAGATGAGATAGTAAACGAGGTCACCTACGGTATGGGCGGTATACCCGCTCCTCTTAATTACGAGGGCTTTCCCAAGAGTGTGTGTACCTCGGTAAACGATCAGGTATGTCACGGTATCCCCTCGGCGGACGTGATATTAAAGGACGGGGATATCATCAACGTGGACTGCTCCACCATACTGGACGGATATTTTTCGGACTCATCCCGCATGTTCATGCTGGGTGATGTAAAGCCGGAGACCAAAAAGCTGGTGGAGGTGGTAAAGGAGTGCTGTGATCTGGGACTGGCTGAGGTGAAGCCCTGGGGTTTTTTGGGCGACATGGCTCAGGTGGTCCATGAGCATGCTGAGGAAAACGGCTATTCCGTGGTCCGGGAGATCGGCGGACACGGAGTGGGACTGGAGTTCCATGAGGAGCCCTGGGTCAGCTATTGCTCTAACCGGGGCGAGGATATGCTCATGGTTCCCGGGATGATCTTTACCATCGAGCCCATGATAAACATGGGTACGGCCCAGATCTTTACCGACAAGGAAAACGGATGGGAGGTCTACACCATGGACGGCCTGCCCTCCGCACAGTGGGAGTACCAGGTGCTGGTGACCGATGACGGGTATGAGGTGATATCCTATTGATCCCTGTCATGCTGTGAGTGATAAGATTCTTCGTCAGGTTGAAGTCATCTCCGATGACTTCTTCAGGCTTCTGTCTCTGACAGAAGCTTCACCCTCCTCAGAATGCCGCTCATTGTTTTTAGAATAAAAACAATGAGATTCCCGTAAATGTCATCCTGAGGGTCGCGAAGGATCCTTACATAAGGTATTATTTATGAGAATATTGATCCCCCACACAAGAGAATTATGCTACTATTCCGGCACCTTCTTTTTGGATCGCATCCAGGAGGGGCTGGAGTCCCGCGGCGCGGAGGTTATCCGACTGGAGATCCCCGACGACGATTTCTCATGTCTGGAGGAATATGCAGGGGAGAGCTTTGATGCCATCATAGATATCAATTCCAAGCTCCCCAGACTGATCGACGATGAGGGGCGCTGCTTTTTGGATACTGTGGATGCTCCCTTTTTTAATTATCTGGTGGATCATCCCCTCTATCATCATGGAGGGCTGGCGGTGGGCCTGGCACGATACCATGCCATCGGGGTGGACCGGCATCACTGCAGATATATGAGGGAGCACTATCCCGGGCTTTTATCTGTGACCTGCCTGCCCATGGGAGGTACTCCTGCAGTGGCAGGGATACCCTTTGAAAATCGCGCCTTTGACTTTTTGTTTTCCGGTACCTACACTCCCGAGGAGGTTTTGGAGGAGAGGGCCTTTGGAGTCAGGAGCGAGCATGGGGAGAGCACCTATCAGCTCATGAGGGATCTCTATGATGCCTGGGATCCGAAAAAGTCCTCCATCGAGGAGGCTCTGGAGGGGCTCCTTTCCGATATATCATCGGTGGACGGGAGATCGAGACATGATCTCATCACCGGGGAGTACGAGGCCAGGGATGAGGCAGAGCTTTTAAACCGCCTCTACATAGTGGATCAGATGAAGAGAAATGAGCTTCGTGTCAGGACTTTGACGGAGGCTGCCGCCTGCGGTTATCCGCTGGCAATAATGGGAGAGGGCTGGGAAGAGACGGCTCTGGCATATGGCAAAAATGTCATGGTTTTGCCGCCTGCGGTCATGGAGCTTTCCTTTGAGATACTGACAAATGCAAAATGTATCATAGACATAGATCCCTTTTTCCATTGTGGTATGCACGATCGGGTCACATCGGCTCTGGCCAATTCCTGTGTATGTATTTCCGACATGTCGGATGAATTTGATTTTGAACTTACGGATGACAGGGAGCTGATCTACTATGGCCGCGGCAGGAGGTCCATCGGGGACGCCATCAGGATGGTGGCTGACAGGGACGCAGGAGAGCTGATGGAGATGGCTGCCGCAGGACACCGCCGCTGGGAGAGGGAGTACAGCTGGGACGTCCATGTACAAAAACTGATGGATATAATAAAATCTTGAGCGAAGCGGGATCGTACTGTCATCCTGAGCGGGATGAAGTTTCTGTCAGAGACAGAAGCCTGAAGAAGTCATCGGAGATGACTTCAACCATGCGAAGGATCTTAAAGGAGAAACTCATGGGGGAGACAAAAAACATAAGCGATAATCTGCAAACACTTCGTGATCAGATCAACAAATATTTCGTAGGCAAGCCGGAGATAGTGGAGGACGTACTCTGCTGTTTTCTCGCCGGAGGCCATGTTCTTTTGGAGGATGTGCCCGGAGTAGGCAAGACTACTTTGGCGCGCACCTTCGCCGGAGCCCTGGGCCTTTCCTTCGGGCGCATCCAGTTTACACCGGATACCATGCCCACCGATGTTACAGGGCTTTGTGTCTACAATATGAAAACCGGTGAGTTTGATTTTCGTCCCGGTGCCATCATGAAAAACATAGTCTTAGCCGACGAGCTCAACCGCACATCGCCAAAGACCCAGTCTGCACTTTTGGAGGCCATGGCTGAGGCGCAGGTTTCGGTGGACGGCAATATCATGCCCCTGCCCCGTCCCTTCATGGTCATAGCCACTCAGAATCCCGCCAGCTATACAGGCACCTATCCTCTGCCGGAGGCCCAGATGGACCGCTTTATGATGAGGCTTTCCATCGGCTATCCCGATGAGTCGGAGGAACTTCGCATGGTGCGCTCGCACATGGAGGGAGTGGATGACAGACAGGCTGCCCCTGTGCTTTCCGAGTCTGACGCGCAGGAGCTGATAAAAGCAGTGGAGGATGTCCGTATCAGTGATGGTATCCTTTCCTACATGCAGCAGATCGCAGACGCCACCCGCAGGGACGGCTCCTTTTCCCTGGGGGTCAGTCCTCGTGGTCTCATCCATCTGATGCAGGCAGCCAGAGCCAGAGCGGTGTTATGCGGCAGGGACTACTGTCTCCCTGATGACGTAAAGCAGCTGGCAGTCAAGGTGCTGGCTCACAGACTGGTGCTCACCACCGAGATGAAGCTGATGAAAAAGTCTGCGGCAGAGCTATTATATGCCCTGGTCCTGGGGATAAAGGTCCCCATGGAGTAGGCTCATGCACAGGGGGAAGCTTTTTGTATTCATAGCCGCCCTTATCCTGGCTCTGGTGGGTATCACCTGCTTAGGGGGTCCGGTAACCTATATATTTTTTTGGACGGTGCTGGCTGTCCCTGTCATCTGCCTTGTCTATATTTTTTCCGTTATCATTTTCATAAAATACCATCAGGAGACTGAGGGCCGCAACATGGTGGTGGGCAGTCCCTCTGATTTTTACATCACTCTGGTGAACGAAACCTTCTTTTCCTTTTCGTCGGTCAGGGTCATTTTCTATTCCTCCTTTTCCACGGTAAACGATGTGGAGGAGGATGCAGTCTATGAACTTTCCCCTCACAGTCAGATCAAAAAGAAGACCCGCCTCATCTGCCGTTACCGCGGTGAGTACAAGGTGGGTATGAAGAGTATAGCCGTCACGGATTTTTTAGGGCTTTTCACCATAAACTGGAGGGTGAAGGAGCCCCTGTCCGTCATCGTGGAGCCGGCACTCATACAGCTTGATACCCTGGGAGAGGATGATGAAAATGAGGCATCCCGCCACGAGAATATCATGAGAAAAAATGAGCCTGCCATACCGGTGCGTGCATATGCCCCCGGTGATGATGTGCGCTTTATAAACTGGAAGGCCACCGCTGCCATGAACAAATTGATGGTGAGGGAACAGACCTCCGAGGAAAAAAGCGGTATCGCCATCATCATGGATCCCTGCCGATATGATGAGCTGCCGGAAAACTATCTTCCAAAAGAGAATAAGGTGGTGGAGCTTTTGCTGGCGCTCTCATTATACTACTCAGGGCGCTTTGTGTCCCATGA
>JAILEN010000113.1 GCA_024687655.1 Lachnospiraceae bacterium
TATTCGGGGCATATGGTAGTCATATGTGGTTTCTATTGAGTGAGATGTACCGAGCGGTACATCGATTGAAATAGAAGCCGCAGATGGCTGCCATAGGACGCGAATAACTCAAATTATGATTGAGACGACACACTCGGGTACTATAACACGTTTCAGTTCAAAATGCAAGCATTTTATATCAGATCTGTTCCCACATCATACAGGTTGCCGCCTACCGCGTCGAAGAGCCACTGTGACATTGTCGCCCCGCCCGGTCCCGGTATGTAAAAATGGGGGGAACGTACCGCCGTATGTATGGTGCCGCCCCGTCCGAAAATAGCAGGCATCCTGTAGTCATATATGAAAAAGTGCATCTTTTCATCAAAGGATGACATCCTCTCATACATTCTCCTGAGGGAAGCCGCATACTCAGCCTGGGTTGCTTCATCCGTATAATACTCCCCGCTTCTCTCCTCGTTGATAAAGGCGGAGAGCAGGTAGTCATGGGTGGATGATGCGTACAGATACTTACATCTGCTGCCGTATTTTTTTGTCATGTGCTCATACCAGTCCGCCGTGATATTGGAGGTATGGATGGGCTCATAAATACTCTCAGGCGCATTCCACATATCCTTTATGGTGTCACGCCAGCCGGCCCGCAGCAACATGGCACTGTCGGAAAAAAGGGTGATCTCCGGCACATCGCTGTAGTAGTCGTCTATCACTTCCGGCGAAAGTGCAGGGGTAGCAAATGCTCCTGCGGAATCTCCGGCGATCAAAAGCCTCCCCGGCTCGGGAAACAGTTCCTTTATACGCTCCATGGACAGTCTGAAATTGTCATGTCCCACAAAGTGGAGCACCTGCTCCTGGCCGTCATCATCCTTGTATAAAAATGTGTTGCTGCCCAGATGAAAGTCTCCCGTGGCATAGGTGATGACCGCAAAACTCCAGTCATGAAACGGATTGAAATCCCGAGTCTCGGTAATGCCCACGTTGATGTTCATGATCTGGGTAAAGGGGCGCAGATTGTTCCAGTAATAGTTGGGCTGCCAGGCCGCCACTCTGCCACCGGTCACAGGCAGGGACGCCATCTTTTCGTTCCATGCCACTCCTCCTCCGGAGAAGAAGATGCACAGGTTTTCTGTGGTACCCTTTTTTATATAAATGTGAAAACCGGAGCCGTCGCCGGCCATGCCATCCTCAATGGGGACGCGGTACCAGACGTTTGTTTCTGCTTCATCCTCCAGCACCGGTGCCTCAAACAAGCCTCCGTCTATACGATTGCCAACGGACTGCTCAATGAAGTCTCCCGCCGTAGCCGCCAGTTCAGTAGCACGTTCGGCTATGAGTTCTTTTGCAGCCGCAGCTTTTTCTTTAATGTTCTCTAAATCCATTTGATTACTCCATAATACACGGATTACTTCGTTGCTTTGCAACTCACGTAATCCTACACATATTCGCAATCCGGACTATCGTCCTACTTGCTCATATGTGGGCGGGTCTCAAATATAAAATATCTTATTGTGTGAACACAAACGATATTTTATATTTTATCCCCTGTATTATATATTTAGATACTTCGCCGAAGCGGTCTTTAAGTCGTTAAACCTGAAAATGATCACGAATGCCGCAATGGCAAACAAAAGGGCAATACTTATGGCTGCAGGCCAGGGATTGGGATTGAGCCCCTTCCTGATGGGGATAACCTGCAGAGTACCCATGATCACGTCAAATATAAGATACATCATGATATCCCTCAGCACCAGTCCGCCTACCCTCGCCAGGATAAGCGTGGTCACCATGAGGGCGATGAACATCATGGGGATCACCCATGCATATGCCCACATATATCCTGCGATCAGGATGTTGACATAGTTGAGGGCTCCCATGATTATGTAGGTCTCCACAGTGATGAGCTTGATCAGGTTGCCGCGGAAATAAAGGGCCACCATAAGATCCGCCAAACCGAAAACGATGACCGTCATCGCAATACCTATACCGTGGATCCATCTGCCGTTTACGAAGCAGATCATCCCCAATGTTATCTCCGCCAGCACTGCCAGAAAAAGTGCAATGCGAAATACCGCATCAGTGGTAAGGGGCAGTCTTTTTATCACGGGAAAAGCAGGATACTCCGGTTCTCCCGAAAGCCTTCCCTGACACAGGGGACAGCATTTTTTATTGCCCCGGATGGTGATCTTGCATTTTTTACACTCCTGCATCTTTACTGCCTCCCTTCCCTTCTTTTCCAAGTTTTTTCAGTATATCATCATGGCTCTTTACATCGAAATCGTTGCTGGCGATCTCCACGGAAAGGCCACGTCTGGTCAGACCCCTGAAGAAATTGGTGAATACATTATGCTCCGAGTATGCGGACACCGCACCGAATACCATCCGGTCTCCGAAAGATGACACACAGATCTGAATATTGGGTGTGGCCATGAATGCAGAAAACTGCTTGATATAGGGCGTCAGCTCCTCGTGCATCTTTATACGTCCCAGATTGGACATGGTGGCGGTGGTACCCTTCTGGGCCACACGGGTTATCATGTTGATAGCCGGATCCTTGATGAAAAGCGGGATCACCTTCAGTCCTATGTTGCTGGTGAGTCCCGAGTATCCGTTCATGGTCTCACGGAGTCTCTCCTCCGTAAGCTGCTCCTCAAAGGACTTTTTTACCACCTCCAGCAGGTTTTCGAAATTTCCGTCGTACTCCCTGGGATAAAATGATACATTTATCACGCCAAAGAAATTCCTGGTGGTCTCCGAAGGGAAATACTGTCGCAGATTCACCGGCACGGAGATCACTATGGGGTGCCTCCTCTCCCGGATGCTCATGACATTGTAGACCGCCTCCATGAAAAGAGCCACCGTAAGGATACCTGCCGTGGTCTTGTACTCATGAGCCAGCTCGATAAACTGCTTTGCCGACACCACGCCCTCGATAAGGCGGGAATTAAGATTGGCATCCCTTTCCAT
Source organism: Lachnospiraceae bacterium (assembly GCA_024687655.1). GTDB lineage: Bacteria > Bacillota > Clostridia > Lachnospirales > Lachnospiraceae > JAILEN01. The sequence continues at coordinate 2,959 of JAILEN010000113.1, forward strand.
CTCCACCTGATAGGCGTGGGTACCAAGCATGGCCTTGAGCTGCTGCTGGGATTTTTCCTTGCTGTAAAACTGGGTAAAGGCGTCCTCGTTCCTGTCGCTTAAGGATGCCAGCTCAGTAGCATCCGGCTCCACAGACAGACCGTGCTTTAAGCACAGATAGTTGGTCACTATGGCCTTTAAAAATGCAAAGGCTCCCGTACCGTCCGCCAGCACATGGAACATCTCCAGATTGATCCTATTTTTGAAATATGTAACCCTATACATCAGCTTCCTGCGTCCCGGGAAATACAGGGGTGCACAGGCTGGCTTGTTTTCTTCCTTTATCACAGCCTTTGTGCGGATGCTGTCCAGATAGTACCAGAAAAAACCCTTTCTGAGGATCACGTTAAAATGGGGGAACTCCTCCAC
>JAILEN010000148.1 GCA_024687655.1 Lachnospiraceae bacterium
TGTCATCCTGAGCGAAGCGAAGGATCTATAATATAAAAATGACTAACAAAAAGAACAATTCCAACTTCATAGTTCAGGGATCCATCCTTGCCATAGCATCCATCATCAGCCGTATAGTGGGGATGCTTTATCGTGTACCCCTCAAGGGCATCATCGGCAAGGTGGGAAATGACTACTATGGTACCGCATTTGAAATATACAGTATCATTCTCATCATTTCCTCCTACAGTCTGCCTCTTGCTGTATCAAAGTTAGTGGCAGCCAGGATGGAACAGGGACAGAGTAAAAACACCATGAAGGTGCTCAAGGGGTCGCTGTTGTTTGCATTTATCAGCGGTACCTTTTTCATGTGTGTGGTATTCTTCGGCGCTGACTTTTTTGCCGGAGTCCTAAAGACCCCCATGAGCGCCATTCCCTTAAGGGTGCTGGCGCCTGTGATACTTATTGTGGCGGTATTGGGCGTGTTCAGAGGGTTTTTCCAGGGCCTTCATACCATGCTGCCTTCCGCGATCTCCCAGATAATCGAGCAGATAGTAAATGCCGTGATCTCCATTGTGGCGGCATATTATCTCTTTTCCTATGGCATGGGCATAGGCGGCATACTCAATAATGAAAACTATGGTCCGGCCTACGGTGCGGCAGGAGGAACCCTGGGTACAGCCACAGGTGCTGTTGCAGGCCTTTTGTTCATGTTGTTCATCTATCTTTTGTACATGAAACGTTTTAAAAAGAAGGTGATACGTGATCACAAGAAAAACGTGGAAAGCTACGGCGATATCATGAAGGTATTGATCCTGACCATCATCCCCGTGCTTTTGTCTACCACACTTTACAATATCTCATCCATTCTGGATCAGGGTATATTCAAAAACATCGTATATTCCCAGGGCTATGATGCCAAAACCATTTCGGAATGGTGGGGCGTATATACGGGAGAGTACAAGGTACTCATAAATGTTCCCATTTCCATTGCATCGGCCATAGCGGCCTCCGCAGTACCCACACTAACCACGGCATTTCAGTCCGGGGATATGGGCAGGGTCCAGACCCAGATAAAAGCCGCCACCAGGTTCATCCTTATCGTGGCGTTTCCCTGCATGGTGGGCATGGCTGTTCTTTCAGGGCCCATAATGCTCTTTATGTTTTCCGACAGTGATCCTGTCTCCGGCAATATGCTTTTGGCAGGTGCCATGTCCATTGTGTTCTATTCCCTGTCAACCCTGTCAAACGGACTGCTCCAGGGTATAGACCGGCTGCGTATCCCAGTCCGCAATGCGGCCATAGCACTGTTGCTGCAGCTGGTATTTCTGGTAGTGGCCCTCAGGTCATTTGACCTTAATATCTTTGCAGTGGTTTATGCCAATGCTTTTTACGCATTTATAATGTGTCTTTTAAACAATCTTGCAGTGGTAAAGTACAGCGGTGCACATCAGGACTTCAGATCCATGTATCTGCTTCCCGGAATATCCTCGGCGGTCATGGGACTGGCAGCATTTTTATCCTACAAGCTTTTGCATCTCATCACCCATAATGCTGCGATATCATGCATCATAGCCATAGTGGTGGGAGCCTATGTGTATTTTGTGGTCATGCTCCTCATCCGTGGTATCACCGAGGAGGATCTGCTCCGCTTCCCCGGCGGGAGGATACTGGTCAGTATCGCCGAGAAATTGAGGTTGCTGTAGATGTACGATACAATTATTATAGGCGGTGGCGCTGCCGGCATGATGGCGGCCATTACAGCCGGAAGAAGAGAAAAGAGTGTTCTCCTTGTTGAGACTCAGGAGACATTGGGCAAAAAGCTTTCCGTTACGGGAAATGGCAGATGCAATATCACCCATGATCCCATCAGTCTGTCCGCTTATCATACCGATATGCCCAAAAGACTGGAGAGCGTATTGAGTAGTTTTGACCTGGAGTCCACCAGGAAGTTTTTTGAAAGCATAGGTGTGTCGGTTTACAACCGCGAGGGCTATGTATATCCCCGTTCCAACGAGGCCAGATCTGTGGTCAGATGCATGGAGCTTTCCCTTCAGGAGGCCAATGTACAGGTGATGACAGGGATTACACCGGCTGATATCCTAAAGACTGATACCGGATTTTCGGTAAAGCTCGGTTTGGAAACCTATGAGTCAGCTTCACTGGTGATAGCCTGCGGCGGCATGGCAGGATCTGAAGTGGGAGGTTCTGACAGCGGCCTTTTGCTGGCACAGGGCTTTAACCACAGGATTGCCGAGCCTTTTCCTTCACTTACGGATCTTCACTGCACCGGACTGTCATTTAATAAGCTTAAGGGCATCCGTGTCCATGGACGTGTATGTATCATTATGGACGGAGAGATCATCTCAGAGGATGTGGGAGAGATACAGCTGACGGAAAACGGCATCTCCGGCATCCCCGTTTTTAACGTAAGCTACGAGGCTATTTCCGGACTGAACATTAAAAAGCCCATAACAGCAGTTATTGACCTCTTCCCGGAGATGGATATTAAGATGCTTAGGGCGTATGTGGAATACAGATGTAATATAGGCCGCAGATCCATAGAGGAAGCTCTTTTGGGGCTTCTCCCTGAGAAGTTGATACCGGAGATACTGAAGCTGTTTGGCTTAAACGGCAAAAAGGCCGGCCGGCTATCCGAGATCGATCTGGATAATCTCTGCCACATCCTAAAGGGCCTGGCTCTTGACGTATGCGGCTATGGAGATCATAGCAGAGCCCAGGTCATGGCAGGAGGCGTGCTTTTGCACGATCTTTCCGACAGCCTGGAATCCGATACCGTTCCCGGACTTTACTTTGTCGGTGAGGTTGTAAATGTGGACGGAATATGCGGGGGCTACAATCTCCAGTGGGCCTGGAGTTCCGGGGCAGTAGTGGGAAACAGCATATGATGCCATTATGAACGGAAGATGAAGCTTCTGTCATAGCCAGAAGCCTGAAGAAGTCATCGGAGATGACTTCAACCAAATGACAATCCGAGTGTATTTGTCATTCTGAGTGTAGCGAAGAATCTTTTTTGTATGGTAAGAGTAGATCAAATCAAAATTTCCATAGACGCATCAGAGGAAGCTCTTTTAAAGAAGCTTTCCAAAACCCTTCGTGTCAAAACTGCCGATATCCAAAAAATAGATATCCTCAGACGTTCCATAGATGCCAGGGACAAGGGCAATATCCTCTATGTATATAACATCGCGGCAGAGCTTTCCTTCGATGAAGATATCATCATAAAAAAGAACAAAAACGTATCAAAATATGATCCCAGGATATTTGAAATAAAAAAGTCCTCTTTACAGGGAAGTCGCCCCATTATCGTCGGCGCGGGTCCTGCGGGACTTTTTGCTGCCTACAGTCTGTGTATGGCAGGATGTCCTCCAATTTTGATAGAGAGGGGAAGGCCTGTTGAAAAAAGGCTTTTAGACGTAAAAAACTTCTGGGAGACCGGTGTTTTGGATCCCACTTCAAACGTCCAGTTCGGAGAGGGCGGAGCAGGCACTTTCTCAGATGGTAAGTTAAATACCCTGATAAAGGACCGGGATGGCTCCATGAGGTTCGTGTTGGAAACCTTTGTAAAGCTCGGTGCACCAACGGATATACTCTATGATTTCAAGCCCCATATAGGTACCGATGTGCTGACAAACGTGATACAGGCCATGAGACAGAAACTGATACGTCTCGGTTGTGAGATACGATTTGAAACTACACTGACGGATATCATCATTGAGGATAACAGGATAAAAGGGGTAGAACTGGATGGTGCAGAGCAGTTGTCCTGTGATGCGCTGATCCTGGCCATCGGACACTCTGCCCGTGACACCTTTAAGATGCTTTATGACAGTGGCGTACCCATGGAGGCCAAGGAGTTTGCCGTGGGACTGCGTATCGAGCATCCCAGGTCATTTATAGATGAGCATCAGTTTGGCGCAAAGGGTGCAAAGCTTTTGGGTGCTGGACCCTATAAGCTGGCTACCAAACTTCCAAACGGGCGTGGCGTCTATTCCTTTTGCATGTGCCCGGGAGGATATGTGGTCAATTCTTCTTCCGAGGAAAACCATCTGGTGGTCAACGGCATGAGCTACAGCAGGCGTGACGGAGAAAACTCCAATTCCGCCATTGTTGTATCAGTGGGCTCTGATGAATATGATATGTCAGACCCTTTGTCAGGAATAGAGTTCCAGAGAAAACTTGAAGCAAAAGCCTTTAAGCTGGGGGCTGGAAAGATCCCCCAACAGCTTTATGCCGATTTTGTCCATTTGAAAGCTTCATCCTCTTATGGGAGCTTTTCTTCCTTGAATAAGGGTGGTGCAGCCTTCGCTGACTTGAATCCTTTGTTTTCAAATGCCATGAGGGACTCCTTTGTTTCAGGCATGTATGAATTCGATAAAAAAATGAAGGGCTTTGCCCGTGAGGATGCTATTCTTTCCGGTGTGGAATCCCGCACTTCATCACCAGTTCGGATTCCCCGTGACGACACCTTCCAGTCTGCCATCTGGGGACTGTATCCCTGCGGTGAGGGGGCAGGTTATGCGGGTGGCATTACCTCCGCCGCCATGGACGGACTGAAGGTGGCTGCAGCTGTTGCAAAATCGAGTAAATCTTAATTCACATTCCTCATCTTCTTGTGTTGTTTCCGTTGAAATAATCAATATATTGTGGTATATTGGTTGTGGAAATTTTTTGATGACAGGACGGATGGGATGGAGTCAGGTTATAATTCAGGTTTTTCAAAAGGCAGCTTCAACAGCAGGATGGTTTTCGAGCATGGGTGCCCTCAATGTGGTCGTACTCTGCCCGCTAATTATCCCAAGGGAGAGGTATGCCCTGCATGCAAGGAGATGAATCTTTTTGCCGATGTCCGGGACTATATCCGGGCCAACGATGTTAATGAGTTCGAGGTTGCCATTCATTTTAATATTCCCAGGATGAAGGTGAAGCAGTGGATCCAGGAAGGACGTATCGAATACAAGGATGAGAATGACACCAAGTTCTTATCCCACGGACTGTGCGAGCTCTGCGGCACCCCCATTCCTTTCGGTTCTCTCTGTGCCAAGTGCAAGCGCAGGGTCAACGACAGGCAGCGTCAGGGCTTTGCCATCATCAAGCCTGCTGAGGAGGACGAGAAGATGCGCTTCAGATACTTTGAGGGCGAGGACAAGTAATATGGGCGAGATGACCCCAATGATGACACAATATCTCAAGACTAAGGAGGAATACAAGGATTGTATTCTTTTTTATCGTCTTGGAGATTTTTATGAGATGTTTTTCGATGACGCCAAAACCGTATCCAGGGAACTGGAACTGACCCTCACCGGTAAGTCCTGCGGACTTGAGGAGAGAGCACCCATGTGTGGTGTTCCCTTTCACAGCGTGGACACCTATTTAAACCGGCTGATAAAAAAGGGCTACAAGGTGGCGATCTGCGAGCAGGTGGAGGATCCAAAGGAGGCTAAGGGACTTGTGGCCCGTGAGGTCACCAGAGTAGTGACTCCCGGCACCACTATAGACTCGGGTGCACTTGATGAGAGTAAGAACAATTATCTTTGTTCCATAGCATATTTTTCAGGCCGGTATGGTTTTGCCTTTGCTGATGTCACTACCGGAGACTTTTTTATTTCCGAGACTGACAGCATAAAGAATCTCTACGACGAGCTGGGCAAGTTTTCTCCTACGGAGCTTATCTGCAGCGAGTCCATTTTCCTGAGCGGCATCACAGCCGAGGAACTCAGGACCAATTTCCATCTCATGGTAAATATCCTGGACAGCGGATATTTCGAAGAGGCCCAGACGAAAAAGGTCCTTCTTCGGCACTTCAAGGTTCAGAGCTTTGAAGCTTTGGGCATATCCGATTTTTCAACAGGTTCCGTTGCGGCAGGAGCCCTTTTGCTGTATCTTTATGATACCCAAAAGAGCGACCTGACTCAGATGAACAGGCTCACTCCCTATATCGGCGGCAATTTCATGCTCATTGATGCCAGCTCCCGCAGGAATTTAGAACTTACGGAGACCATGCGTGAAAAGGAAAAGCGTGGCAGTCTGCTGTGGGTTTTGGACCGTACCAAGACCGCTATGGGTGCCCGTACACTTCGCACCTGGATAGAGCAGCCTCTTATCGACCATTCGGCTATTGAGGATCGGCTGGATGCAGTTTCCGAGTTTGGCGAGCATATGATGGAGCGTGAGGAACTGAGGGAATATCTGAATGTCGTATACGATCTGGAGCGGCTGATGACCCGTATTTCCTATCGTACGGCCAATCCCCGTGACCTTTTAGCCTTTCGTGATTCCATCGGTGTGCTTCCGGGTATCAGGACCGTCCTTTCTGATTTCAGCTGTAATGAGGTCCGGGGCATCATGGAGGATATGGATGATCTGTCGGATCTGTACAGACTGATAGATGACGCCATTGACGAGGATCCCAGGATAGTTTTATCCGATGATAAAAAGAACATCATAAAGCCCGGTTATAATGAGGAGGTAGACAGGCTCCGATCTGCCGGTACAGACGGCAAGCAGTGGCTTTTGGAACTGGAGACCGAGGAACGGGAAAAGACCGGTATCAAAAACCTTAAAGTAAAATACAACAGGGTCTTTGGTTATTTCATTGAGGTGACCAATTCTTATCTGGATCAGGTCCCTGATTATTTTATCCGTAAGCAGACCATGACCAATGCGGAGCGTTACTATACTCCCAAGCTTAAGGAGCTGGAAAATACCATCTTGGGCGCCAGGGATCGTCTTTTATCCCTGGAGAACGAGCTGTATAAGAACCTTTTGGAAGTGATAGGAGACGAGGTGGCCAGGATACAGACCACGGCCCGGGCCATAGCCAGGCTGGATGTATTTTTATCCCTTTCCTATGTAGCTGAAAAGAACCACTATGTCCGTCCGGATATTACCACCGACGGAGTGATCAATATCGTAGGCGGACGTCATCCCGTGGTGGAAAAGATGATAGATGCCGACGGTTTCATAGAAAATGACACCTATCTGGACAAGGGCAGTGAGAGGATATCCATCATCACCGGTCCCAATATGGCAGGCAAGTCTACCTATATGAGACAGACTGCCCTCATTGTTTTGATGGCCCAGTTGGGATCATTTGTGCCTGTACGGGAGGCCTCCATAGGAGTGGTGGACCGGATATTTACCAGAGTCGGGGCATCCGATGATCTGGCCTCAGGTCAGTCCACATTCATGGTGGAGATGAACGAGGTGGCCAACATCCTCAAAAATGCCACCGCAGATTCACTTTTGATACTGGACGAGATCGGACGTGGTACCTCCACCTTTGACGGACTTTCCATTGCCTGGGCGGTGGTAGAGCATGTGGCAGATAAAAAGATACTGGGGGCTAAGACCCTTTTTGCCACTCATTATCACGAACTGACCGAGCTGGAGGGACAGATAGACGGGGTTCACAACTACTGTATCGCCGTCAAGGAAAACGGTGATGACATCGTATTTTTGCGCAAGATCGTACCCGGTGGTGCCGACAAGAGCTACGGTATCCAGGTGGCTCATCTGGCAGGCGTCCCTGATTCTGTTACTGACCGTGCCAAGGAGATCGTGGCGCTTTTATCGGACAATGATGTGACAGAGATTGCCAAGTCCATCGCTGCAGATTCCTCTGTCAAAAAACCGTCGAAGGAGCCTACCTACATCATGAACCAGATGACCATCTTCGATACGGTATCCGATGCCGACATCGTGAGAGAACTCATGGACTGCGATGTAAAGAACATGACGCCTCTCGATGCACTGAATAAGTTAAATGAATTACAGAGTAAATCCAAAAACCGCTGGTAAGTCGGGCTGACAAGGAGATATAGGATACTTTCGAGACCCGCTCTGCACTACCTCGACTAGTCGAACATCCGTAAGGCATACTCCTAAAGTCGTCTGCCTAACGGCTGTACGACGGATTCTCGGAACGCTCTCTCTTAAAGGTCTTCGAAAGCACCCTATATCCTCCTTGCCAGCCCTCGTAACATAAGGTGAGGACAGTAATCTTTCGACCGACTGTCCGGAGTAAAAAATGAGAATAGAAATATTAGATCAACAGACAATTGATAAGATCGCTGCCGGGGAGGTGGTGGAGAGACCGGCTTCGGTAGCCAAGGAGCTGGTGGAAAACTCCATCGACTCCGGAGCAACCGCTATCACGGTGGAGGTCCGCGACGGCGGCATCACACTTCTCAGAGTGACGGACAACGGCTCCGGCATCCCGCACGATGAGGTGCAGCGAGCATTCTTACGTCATTCCACCAGCAAGCTGAGAGACGTCACCGAGCTCAACGGCATCCGCTCCCTTGGATTCCGTGGCGAAGCCCTTTCTTCCATCGCGGCTGTAGCCAGGGTGGAGATGATCACCAAGACCAGAGATGAGGTCACAGGTACCTCATATATCATAGAGGGTGGCGTTGAAAAAGAGATCCATGAGGTAGGTGCCCCCGACGGTACCACTTTTTTTGTGAGACAGATATTTTACAATACTCCCGCCAGAAAGAAGTTTTTAAAATCGCCTCTTACAGAGGGTAATTATGTGACTGATGTAATGGAAAAGCTGGCCATTTCCCATCCTGACATTGCATTTCGCCTGTTAAATAACGGCAGGGAGGTCTTTTCCACTCCAGGAAATGGCGTGCTGCGGGATACCATATATCAGATCTATGGCCGGGAGATCACATCTGAGCTGATCGAGGTGGATGAGGCCACTCCCCATTTTCATCTCAGGGGCTTTGTAGGCAGACCGCTGATCAACAGAGGAAACCGCTCCTATGAGATATTCTTTGTGGATGGCCGATATGTAAAAAGCGATGTATTGACCTCCGCTTTGGAGGAGGGCTATACCGGATATCTGATGCAGCATCGTTATCCCTTTGCCTGCCTCAGTTTTGATTTTGAACTCAACGAGGTGGACGTCAATGTCCATCCTACCAAGCAGGAGGTACGTTTTTCCAATCGCGCCGAGGTCTACAGCTCACTGGTAAGCGCCATTTCCGACAGCCTCAGGGTAAAGGAAGATATAAATACCGTGACCATAGGGGAGAAAAAGCCCGAGCCCGTTATCACGATGCCGGCGTCATCAGGCGCCGAGCCCTTTGAAAAAAAGCGTCTGAGTGACGTGAATGAGAGGATGGCAGAGCGGATCAATGAAGGACTGACAAGTGATGAAGAGGCATTTTCAAATCCGGAGCCTTCAACTGAGCCCGAAAAGCCTGCTGTACCCGACGCTTCTGAAGAGAAAAAATATACCTTTGAGCAGCAGATATTCCTAACCCCGGAGAGTATTAAAAGCCACCGTATCATCGGACAGGTCTTCGATACCTATTGGCTGGTGGAGTTCGATGACTGCCTGTATATGATAGACCAGCATGCAGCCCATGAAAAGGTACTGTACGAGCGCACCATGGAGCGTATCAGGGATATGAAGGTGTCGGGCCAGCAGATCAACCCGCCGGTTCTTATTTCTCTTTCCGATACGGATAAGAGCCTGCTCTTTGAAAACAGGGAGAACTTTCATCGGCTGGGCTTTGAATTCGATGACTTCGGTGACGGGGATATCTCACTTACCGCCATTCCCACGGACCTATTCGGCATAGAGCCCAAGGGCCTGTTTCTGGATATGGTGGGGGATCTTTCGGACATCGCTGAAAAAAAAGACCCGGATGCCATTTTGGAGCGCATTGCCTCCATGTCATGCAAGGCAGCGGTAAAGGGACACGACCACCTGTCCATGAGTGAGATCGAGACGCTGATAGATGATCTGTTGTCACTGGATGATCCCTATCACTGTCCCCATGGGCGGCCCACTATAGTCCGTATGACACATTACGAACTGGATAAAAAATTCAAGAGGATAGTCTGATGAAAAAAAAGCCTCTTATCATAATCGCCGGGCCTACGGCTGTGGGCAAGACGAAATATTCCATTGAGTTTGCAAAACGAAATAAGGGTTCAGTGGTGTCGGCTGATTCCATGCAGGTATACCGTGGCATGGATATCGGGTCTGCCAAGATCACTCCTGAGGAGATGCAGGGCATTCCCCATTATCTGGTGGACATTTTGGATCCCCGGGATGAATTCAATGTGGCTGTTTTTTGTGAAAAGGCAAAGGCTGCCATTGATGACATCCATACCGCAGGCAGGCTTCCCATGCTGGTGGGAGGCACGGGCTTTTATATCAGGGCTCTTTTGTATGGGGCAGATTTTTCTTATGGTCAGGAGGATGAAGCCTACAGGGATGAGCTAACTGAATTTGTAGCAGAGCATGGAGAAGATGCCTTGCATGAAAAATTGCAGGCTGTCGATCCCGTGGCGGCAGGAGAGATCCATCCCAACAATGTAAAGCGGGTGATCCGGGCCCTGGAGTTTTATCACGTAACCGGCAGACCCATCTCAGAACATAATGAGGCCATGCATCAAAAGGAGGCGGACTATGATTTCGTCTATTTTGTCATAACGGATGACAGGCCGAAGATCTATGAGGGAATTGACCGCCGGGTGGACATGATGTTTGATGCGGGACTTTACGATGAGGTCAAAAGGCTTTATGATATGGGACTTCGCCGAGGCACCACCTCCATGCAGGGCATAGGATATAAGGAGGTTTTGGATGCCATCGAGGGACAAACCACCATTGAGCGGGCCAGGGAGATAATCAAGCGTGATACCAGGCATTTTGCCAAGCGGCAGTTGACGTGGTTTAAAAGAGAAGTGGATGTTGTCTGGGTGGACAAATCCAAATTCAATTATGACGATGAAAAGATTCTGCGTTTTATGGAAGATACTGTAAAAAAATCTCATTGAATTTTATAATTCAATGAGCATGGATTCTTCGCTAGGTTGAAGTCATCTCCGATGACTTCTTCAAGCTTCTGCCTCTGGCAGAAGCTTCACCACGCTCAGAATGACATCTGATGCCAAGTCATCCTGAGGAACGTAGTGACGAAGGATCTTAAAGAGGAGAAAAAATAATGGATAAATATGAAATATACAGGTCTTCCGGCATATCCCGGGAGGTATTCGAATATGGAGAGCGGGTGCTGGATGACCTGAAGGAAGACTTCGAGCACTATGACCTCATGGCTGAGTATAATCAGCAAAAGGTCATCAGAGCCATGCAAAAAAACAGAGTGTCGGCTGAGTGCCTGGCAGGATCCACAGGCTACGGCTACAACGACCTGGGCCGTGACACCCTGGAGGCAGTCTATGCGGATACATTTTTTGCAGAGGATGCACTGGTGCGGCCCCAGATCACCTGCGGCACCCACGCCCTGGCCCTGGCACTTATGTCCAACCTGCGGCCCGGTGATGAGCTTTTGTCCCCGGTGGGTGCCCCTTATGACACTCTTCACGAGGTCATTGGCATCAGAGATTCCATGGGTTCCCTGGCGGAGTACGGCATTACCTATGCACAGGCGGACCTGAAGCCTGACGGCAGCTTCGACTATGAGGCAATCAGATCAAAACTTAATGACCGCACAAAGCTGGTTACTATCCAGCGCTCCAAGGGCTATGCCGGTCGTCCCAGCTATTCCGTGGGCGAGATAGGAGAACTAATATCCTTTATCCGCAGTATCAGGCCGGATGTTATCATCATGGTGGACAACTGCTACGGTGAATTCGTGGAGGAGCGCGAGCCTTTGGAGGTGGGAGCCGATATGATAGTGGGTTCCCTGATCAAAAATCCGGGAGGCGGACTGGCTCCTACGGGAGGCTATATCGCAGGAAAGCGGGACTGTATAGAAAATGCGGCCCGGAGGCTTTCTTCTCCGGGTCTGGGCAAGGAGGTGGGAGCATCCCTGGGCATCATGCCTTCGTTTTATGAGGGCTTTTTCCTGGCTCCCACAGTGGTGGCTTCCGCCATCAAGACTGCGGCTTTTGCAGCTGCCATATACG
>JAILEN010000166.1 GCA_024687655.1 Lachnospiraceae bacterium
AGTTAACAATCGGATATATTAGGAATAGTTCGATTTTTTACAGAATGGAGGGAAAAAGATGAGTAGTGGAAACGAAGGTTTGGCTACAACAAGACTGACATCTCTATTAGACGAGAACAGCTTTGTGGAACTGTCTTCCGGCGTTACTGCCAGGAGTACTGATTTCAATCAGGACCCCAGGGAGGTACCCGGTGACGGAGTAGTGACAGGATACGGACTTATTGATGAGCGCCTTGTATTTGTATACAGCCAGGATCCCGGTGTACTGGGCGGCACCATCGGCGAGATGCATGCCAGAAAGATCAGGGACGTATATGACAAGGCAATGAAGATGAGGGCACCTATCATCGGACTTATTGATTGCTCAGGTGTGAGACTTACGGAGTCATTTGACAGTACCGAGAGTATCGGACAGATCCTCGGCGCATCCGTAGATGCTGCAGGTGTTATCCCCCAGATCACGGCAGTTATGGGCCGTTGCGGCGGAGGCATGGCAGTTTTGAATTCGCTTTCCGATTTTTCATTTATGAAAAAGGATGCGGAGCTTTTCGTCAATTCTCCCGATGCCATCGAGGGCAACAAGGAGAAGACATCATCTGCTGAGTTCCAGTATGAGGCAGGTAATGTTGACATGATCGGATCCGAGGATGAGATCATGGACGGCATCCGCCAGCTTGTAGGCGTTCTTCCTTCAGCAGGAGGAGAGGGCGGCTTCATGGATGAGTTTTCAGATGATATCAATCGCGCTTCCGTTGATCTTGATTCCAAGCGTGACAAGGTTGCGGATATTGCGGCAGAGCTTTCGGATGACCATCTTTTCATCGAGACAAAGGGTGGCTTTACCGGTTGCATGACCACCGGATTTATCCAGCTTATGGGTACCACAGTCGGAGTTATCGGAAACGAAAAGGATGCTCTGTGTGCACTGGGTTGTGCCAAGGCTGCTGATTTTGTCAGATTCTTAGATGCTTTTGACATCCCTCTTTTATCTCTTACAAATGTTAACGGATATAAGGCCAGTGTTTTCAATGAGGAGAGACTCCCCAGAGCATTAGCCAAGATGGTTTCTGCCATAGCTGAGGCAGATATCCCCAAGATCAATCTTATTACCAACCAGGCAGGCTCCACCGCATACCTTATGATGAACTCCAAGGCTATCGGTGCAGACCTTACCTATGCTTTCCCTGACGCTGACGTGAGCGTTATGGATCCCGCCCTTGCAGGCCCTATCATCGCCGGTGATTCAGGTGATGCGTCTGCGGCTGCTGACGAGTATGCAGCTTCCCAGGCAGGACTGGATAACGCCCTTCGCCGCGGTCTGGTAGATCGTGTTGTTGATTTTGCAGATGCCAGAAAATATCTCATTGCAGGTTTTGATATGCTTTTTGAAAAGGATATGTATATTTACAAAAAGCACGGTACAAAGTAGAGGGGGCGCATATGAAAAAGAAGATTATATTTTTCACCTGCTGTATCCTTGCTATGTTTTTGCTGGCAGCCTGCTCAGGGGCTGAGGTCGAAGAGGAGATGTATGGCAATATGACTGCTGCAGACCTGGAGGAGCGTGCCCTGGGACTGGCAGATGAGCTTACGTCCATGGGCGCACAGGATGTTCTGCAGGCCCAGCTTTACTACTCCATGTACGGCAGCCAGGAGGAAAACGGAGAGATGTTTTCCGCACTTCTGGATGATTGGACAGAGGTAGTGTCTTCCTGTGGAGAGTTCCAGGGATATGGTGATTTTACGGTAGATAAAAGCGGCAAGACAGTCACATGCAAGCTGCCCATCAACTATTCGCAGCGTAATGCGGAGCTGGTATTTGTGTACAATGCGCATAGCATGGAGCTTACCGCGGTCAACGCCAACATGATCTACACCATCGGTGAGACCATGCAGAAGGCCGGACTTAACACGGTGATGGGAATCGGGGTCGTGTTCGTGATCCTTGTTCTTATCAGTATCCTGATCAGCGGCTTTAGTGTTATCAACAAGCTTGAGGCGGGCATGAACAAAAAGGAAGAGGTTGCTACGGCTTCACCCGCAAACCTGGAGCAGATCAGGGCAGAAGAGGCTACGGAGGACCAGGGCGAGCTCATCGCGGTCATCGCAGCCGCCATTGCAGCCAGTACAGGTACATCAACAGATTCCTTCGTGGTTCGCTCCATAAGAAGGATATAAGGAGGATAAAAAATGAAAAACTATACTATTACAGTTAACGGAACCGCATATGATGTTACGGTTGAGGAAAAGGGCGGATCATCCACATCTGCTGCTCCTGCACCCAAGGCTGCCGCTGCACCCAAGAAGGCAGCTGCACCCGCAGCAGGCGGCGCAGGCTCAGTCAAGATCGAGGCAGGCGCAGCCGGCAAGGTATTCAAGATCGTTGCACAGTCCGGAGCCAATGTTAAAAAGGGTGATACAGTTGTGATACTCGAGGTCATGAAGATGGAGACTCCCGTTGTTGCACCTGTTGATGGTGTTGTAAAGAGTATCAATGTCCAGGAGGGAACTTCCATAGAGGCAGGCGCACTTCTTGCTACTATGGACGAAGCATGAGTTTTAGGAGGAGCATTTTATGAGTTATGTTGCGGAGACAATGGGCAATCTCCTCCACCAGACGGCGTTCTTCAACCTGACGGTTGGAAACTACATCATGATCCTTGTGGCCTGCATATTTTTATATCTGGCCATCGCCAAGGGTTATGAGCCTCTGCTTTTGGTTCCCATTGCATTTGGTATGTTGCTGGTTAATATCTATCCGGATATTATGGCATCACCGGAGGAGACCAGTAACGGAGTTGGAGGACTCCTTTATTACTTCTTCTCATTGGACGAGTGGTCTATCTTACCCTCGCTGATTTTCCTCGGGGTGGGAGCGATGACGGACTTCGGTCCCCTTATTGCGAACCCCATCAGCTTCCTTTTGGGAGCTGCAGCCCAGGTAGGTATCTTTACGGCATACCTTCTGGCTATTCTTTTAGGTTTCAATGATGAGGCTGCTGCGGCAGTTTCCATCATCGGCGGTGCTGACGGTCCTACCTCCATTTTCCTGGCAGGTAAGCTGGGACAGAGTCAGCTCATGGGCCCCATTGCAGTGGCAGCTTATTCCTACATGTCACTGGTGCCCATTATCCAGCCACCCATTATGAAGCTTTTCACTACCAAGGAGGAGCGTGCCATCAAGATGGAAAA
This sequence comes from Lachnospiraceae bacterium, assembly GCA_024687655.1. Lineage (GTDB taxonomy): Bacteria > Bacillota > Clostridia > Lachnospirales > Lachnospiraceae > JAILEN01. Next base: position 3,193 of record JAILEN010000166.1, read on the forward strand.
CCTTCGACCGGTTTCCAAGCTTGAGCGTATACTTTTCCCCATCATCGTTACCATAGTTGTCTGCCTGCTTTTGCCTACCACGGCACCCCTTGTAGGTATGCTGATGCTGGGCAATCTCTTCCGTGAGTCGGGAGTGGTCAGACAGCTTACGGATACAGCCAGCAATGCGCTGATGTATATCGTTGTTATCCTGCTGGGTACATCAGTAGGTGCTTCCACCAGTGCAGAGGCTTTCCTTAATGTTACCACATTAAAGATCGTTGCACTTGGTCTTGTGGCATTTGCATTCGGTACCACGGGAGGTGTGCTTTTCGGAAAGCTGCTGTGTCATCTGACCCATGGCAAGATCAATCCTCTCATCGGATCCGCAGGTGTATCCGCGGTGCCCATGGCGGCCCGTGTGTCACAGAAGGTGGGTGCCGAGGAGGATCCTACGAACTTCCTGCTCATGCATGCCATGGGACCCAACGTTGCCGGAGTTATCGGTACTGCGGTTGCGGCCGGTATGTTTATGGCGATGTTTGGCGTCTAAGCCTGACGGCTTAGCCACCAAACAAGATCCTTCGCTTTGCTCAGGATGACAAATGGACGGTTTTTAGGCTGTCATTCTGAGGAACGAAGTGACGAAGAATCTTAATCATTTTAATGAAAGGAGAACACTTATGGGTGTTAAGATAACAGAAACAGTATTGCGCGATGCACATCAGTCTCTTATTGCTACCCGTATGACCACCGAGCAGATGCTTCCCATCGTTGACAAGATGGACCAGGTTGGTTACAACGCAGTAGAGTGCTGGGGAGGCGCCACCTTCGATGCATGCCTGCGCTTCTTAAAGGAGGATCCCTGGATCCGCCTCAGAAAGCTTCGTGACGGCTTCAAGAACACAAAGCTTCAGATGCTTTTCAGAGGACAGAATATTTTGGGCTACAAGCCTTACGCTGATGACGTTGTTGAGTACTTCGTACAGAAGTCACTTGCCAACGGTATCGATATCATCAGGATCTTTGACTGCCTCAACGATATCAGGAATCTTGAGACAGCAGTCAAGGCCTGCAACAAGGAAAAGGGTCATGCACAGGTTGCCCTTTCCTATACATTAGGTGATGCCTACACCCTTGAGTACTGGATGGATATTGCAAAGCGTATCGAGGATATGGGTGCTGATTCCATCTGCATCAAGGATATGGCCGGACTTTTGGTTCCCAAGGCTGCTGATGAGCTTGTAAGGGCTCTCAAGTCTGCGACCAAGCTTCCCATTGAGCTTCATACACACTACACCTCTGGTGTGGCTTCCATGACTCTTATGAAGGCTGTAGAGGCAGGCTGCGATATCATCGATACAGCCATGTCACCCTTCGCACTTGGTACATCACAGCCCGCTACCGAGGTTATGGTTGAGGCCTTCAGGGGTACCGAGTATGATACAGGCCTTGATCTTAAGCTTCTCTGCGAGATCGGCGAGTACTTTGCACCTCTCCGTCAGGAGTGTCTGGATTCCGGTCTTATGAATCCCAAGGTTTTGGGAGTTAACATCAAGACCCTTCAGTATCAGGTTCCCGGCGGCATGCTTTCCAACCTTCTGTCACAGCTTAAAGAGCAGGGCAAGGAGGATAAGTTCAACGAGGTTCTCGAGGAGGTTCCCCGCGTACGTAAGGATCTTGGTGAGCCGCCTCTGGTTACACCATCATCACAGATCGTTGGTACACAGGCTGTGTTCAACGTACTGATGGGCGAGCGCTACAAGGTCGCTACCAATGAGACCAAGGATATCCTTTTGGGTAAGTATGGTCGGACTGTTAAGCCTTTCAATCCCGAGATCGTTGACAAGGTTTTGGGAGAGGATAAAAAGAACGCCATTTCCTGCAGGCCCGCTGATCTTATAGAGCCTCAGCTGGCATCCATAGAGGAGGAGATGAAGCAGTGGAAGCAGCAGGACGAGGATGTGCTTTCCTATGCATTATTCCCTCAGGTTGCTACTGACTTTTTCAAGTATCGTCAGGCACAGCAGACAGGTGTGGATCCTGCTAAGGCAGACACGGAAAACAAGGCATATCCGGTATAATAAACAGTGTGTCTGTTTTGTGACCATTAGTGTGTTATATTGATTTAGGTTGTGGAGACGATTCCACAATTTTACATTTTTTCGTTCAATGGAGATTGCTCCATGACGGAATTGTGTTCCATATTTCCTCAATAGAAAGGGAGCGGTTGCCGCTCCCTTTCGTTTTGTGGTATACTGATGTAGGAATTTGTCATTATCATTGAGGAGAGAGAAAAATGGCAGAGATAAGACCGGTCAGCGGATTTTTGTTTACCAGCACGGATGAGACAAATGCAGCAAAAAAAGAAGCCAAGGCGGTACAGTATCTGGAGGAGAGACTGAAGGGCAGAAAGCCCGAGGAAGCCAAGAGCATGTACGAGCAGATCCTCAGTCAGGGACTGTTTCATACCGCTGTGGGATACGCATTTTTAAAGGAACTACAGGACAGCCTCAGAGCCAGCGGGCTGACGGAGCTGTCACCCATAAACGTTGATAATATTGTGGTGAAGCAGGCCGAGGAAGCCCCCAAGGCCGATGCAGGCAGCGTACCCAATCCCAGACTGGAAAAGAAACTCAAGGATCTGCAGGTTCAGCTGCGTACCATGAGGCTGGTAGCCATAGTGTGTATAGTGATGGTCGTTGCCATGTTTGCGATCACACTTACATCAAAGTCGCCTACGATCCTCAATTACGAGACGTCCATCCTCGACAAATACGCCACCTGGGAGCAGGAGCTTACCGAGAGGGAGGCTGCTGTAGCCGCCAGGGAAGCTGACCTGGGCATTGTCAGGTGAAAAGCTGTCATCGACAGTAGGAGATATTCATGAAGCAGAAGATTTTGGTTGTTGATGATGAAATGCGGCTCAGAAAACTGGTGCATGACTTTCTGGTGCGCGCTGATTATGATGTGCTTGAGGCCTCAGACGGTGAGGAGGCACTGGATGCTTTTTATGCCAATAAGGATCTGTCGCTGATCATTTTAGATGTTATGATGCCCAGGGTGAACGGCTATGATGTGCTTGCCGAGATCCGACAGGAGTCGGACATCCCCGTGATCATGCTTACCGCCAAGGGCGAGGAGGATGATGAGTTAAAGGGATTTTCCACAGGGGCGGATGAATATATTTCAAAGCCCTTTTCTCCCAAGGTGCTTGTGGCCCGGGTGAAAGCTGTCCTGAAAAGATCAGGTGGGGGTGACGCCACAGAGGATTCTGAAGTTTCCGTCGGAGGTATCGAGCTTTCCGTAGATGCCCACGAGGTGCGCATAGACGGCCAGAGGATCGATCTTTCCGTCAAGGAATTCGAGCTTTTGGAATATTTTATCAAAAACAGGGGACTGGCCCTTTCACGTGAAAAGATACTCAGTTCTGTCTGGGACTATGATTATTTTGGAGACGCCAGGACCATAGATACCCACGTTAAAAAGCTTCGCAGCAAAATGGGCGACAAGGGCGCCTACATCAAGACAATCTGGGGTATGGGGTATAAGTTTGAGATCGAAGAATAGAAGTATCAGAAAGAGGATCGCCACAGCCATCATCGGAGTGGTGATCGGAGTCATAGCCCTGGTGTGCATTTTAAATACCACACTTTTGGGCTTTTTCTACACTCTCCATAAAACCGACAATATGATAAAGGCATACAATGTGATAGATTCCGGTGCCAGGAGCATGAAGCTTTATGAGGATGATTTTGAGCTTACTCTCGAGAAGCTGGCCAGCAACGAGAACCTGTCTTTTCTGGTCATGTCCTCGGACGGTACCGTCATCATATCAAGTCAGGACCACACTGAGTTTCTGCTCAGCCAGATGTACATGACCATGCTTGGAGAAAATGACGACCGTTTCTGGGGCAGTGAGGAGACCGAGAATTACAGCATCAGAAAGATAAGGGACGACCGTTTCGGAGAGGAATACCTGGTGCTTTTGGGCACCCTTTCAGACGGCAACATCATCATGATGCGTACAGCCATAGCCGGTATGAAGGAGAGCGCCATTGTTACCAACAGGTTTATTCTGGCGGTGGGGCTTTTGGCCATAGGTGTGGCCGGGCTTGTGGCCTTCTTTTTATCCCGTGTCATGGAGCGTACCATTGAGGAACTTCAGGATGAAAATGCAAAACTGGCCAGAGACATAGCGCTAAAGGAAGAATCCGAGAAAATGCGAAAGGAGTTTATCAGCAATGTTTCCCATGAGCTCAAGACTCCCATCGCCGTGATCCAGGGCTATGCGGAGGGACTGGCGGATGATGTGGCAGAGGATCCCGAGAGCCGTAAGTACTACGCTGATGTTATCGTGGATGAGGCAGGCCGGATGAATACCATGGTGCGGCAGCTTTTGGCCCTTAACCAGCTGGAATACGGTGAAAGCAATATCACCATGGGAAAGGTCCATTTAAATGAGCTTATGGCTTCGGTGGTGTCAGCCAATGAGATCCTGGCCTCCCAGAACAATGTTGCGGTAAAGCTCAAAGACATGCCTGAGATTTTCGTGCTGGCTGATGAGTTTTTTACCGAGCAGGTTTTTACCAATTATCTGACAAACGCCATCCACTATGCCAAAAACGAAAAGATAGTCAGCATTAAGGTGATCGACCAGGATAAGGATGTGAGGGTCTGTGTATTCAATACAGGTGACCCCATTCCCGAGGAGGCCATAGAGCATATATGGGAAAAGTTTTACAAAGTGGATGCTGCCAGGACCAGGGAATACGGGGGCAGCGGCATAGGCCTGTCTGTTGTAAAGGCGGTTATGGACAGCTATAAAAAAGAGTGCGGAGTGACCAATTTTGATAACGGGGTCGAGTTCTGGTTTGAGCTTGATAAATACCACGAAGAGCAGTAAATGTTTCACAAAATACTGTTGAATAATGGAGTAATAAATGATACCATATGAATATGGATCCGGTTAAAAATAAAAAGATCATATTTCTTTGTCTGGTACTAATCTGCGGGTTTATTGTCAGCGGATGTTCACATGTATATGAGCTTTCCGAGGAGGATGAAAAGCAGATCGCGATATACTGCGCCCGTGCCACATCCAAGTACAACAGGACACTTCAGCAGGGTGCTGTCAATATAAGGGATAATTCCGGAGAGGGGACCTCAGCCAGGAGTCGTATTTTTAACGACGTTACGGCCAGCGGCGACATAGGTTTTGATGAGGACCGCAGTGATGTGGACGGTGGTGACAGCATCAGTGACATTCCTGAGCCGATCTCATCAGATGTGACCACGGATCCGCTGAATGGTATGGATACCGGCCAGTCCTCAGGGACTGACACCTCTGGAGAGACTGAGGGGCAGATTAGTAAAAATGCACCCGGCATCGGACATGCCCTGGGTATGCCTCAGCTCAAGTTCTCCTTTGTCAAGGCACAGGATGTTACCAACTACAGCTTTGACGGATATTTTGATCTTTCACCTTCAGCAGGCAATCATTTTCTGGTGCTGCAATACGAGGTTTACAATTCCTCCGAAGAGGATATTGAGCTTAACGTGCCGGGTATGGGTGTTTCCTTCAGGGCTACCGTTGACGGAGCTGCCAACACATCAGACAGGACGATCCTGCTTAATGATCTCAGCAGTTTTAACGGTACTATCAAGGCGCACAAGAAGCAGGACATGGTTCTTTTGTTCCAGTTTGGTCCCGAGTATCTGAATGATCTGGGTAATATCCAGCTTCAGGTGATATCCGGAGAGGAAAAGACCTTGGTAGAAATGCGTTAAGTGGTTGATTTTCAAAGGCTTATTTATTATAATTAAGGAAATGTGGTAGTTTCTCGGGGGGTTTTACCGGGTTTACTATAGTTTTACTGGGAGGAGAATGTATGGATACTAATATTTTATTGGAGTCCGGCACAAATGAATTAGAGATACTCGAGTTCAAGGTGGCGGACAATTACTATGGGATCAACGTTGCAAAGATCCGTGAGATTCTTACGTATCAGCATGTTACGCCGGTTCCCAATGCCCATCCTTTTGTAGAGGGCATATTCATGCCGAGAGACACCATGATCTCTGTTATCAATCTTCGCAGATGTCTGGGTTATGAGGATGATCCCAATATCGTGGGACTTTTCTTCATTACCAATTTCAACAATCTCAATACTGCATTCCATGTGGATGAGGTTTTAGGTATCCATCGTGTATCCTGGGAGGATATCAATACTCCCGACGGTACGATCCAGTCCGATGACAATGGCGTATCCACCGGTGTTCTCAAGCTCGAGGACAGACTGGTAGTTATCCTTGACTTCGAGAAGATCGTATCCGGCATCAATCCCGAGACAGGCCTCAAGGTTTCCGACATGGATGATTATGAGCGGCGCGACAGGAGCAAGTCACCCATTGTATTGGCTGAGGACTCCGCGCTTCTTTCCAAGCTCATTGTTGAGTGTCTTAAAAAGGCCGGATACACCAACCTGGTTATCAACGACAACGGCCAGAAGGCATGGGATTATCTGGTTGAGTGCGACAAAAAGGGTACGGTGCTCCAGGATGTTCACTGTATCATCACCGATATCGAGATGCCTCAGATGGACGGCCACAGGCTTACCAAGCTGGTCAAGAGCAACGACACCATGAAAAATATCCCGGTCATCATCTTCTCATCCCTTATCAATGAGGAGATCAGACGTAAGGGCGATTCACTGGGAGCAGACGCGCAGCTCACCAAGCCCGAGATCGGCAAGCTGGTTGCAGCTGTAGATGAATTAGTTGAGAAATACGAGCACAGCCGCAAGTAAATGGCGCATTGAATTCCTTGGGGGATGTGAATCTATCACATCCCCCTTTTACAGTATATGAGTCAGTGTCATGGGTATGACACGGGCATTTTTCTTTAACTGGGAGGTTTGCCGGTGGCGAATTCCGAAGATTATCTTGATGGACTTTTAGACTCCATAACAAAAGCAAAAACCGATAATGATAATGCAGCTGAATCAGAGATGCGAGAGAGAGACATCAAGGTTAAGAATCGCAACCGTATCAGTGCGGATGACGATTTCCTTGAGGCCAACGGATTATCTGATTATGAGCCTTCAGGTCGTAGATCACGTAGTAATCTTCGCGGCCTTTTCGGTGATTCCGAGCTTTTGAGCGATATCGTTCTGGACGGCGATCTGGTTGATGATGACGAGTTTCTCAAGGAGTTTGAAGAGGGTATTTCGGATGAGGATCTGGAGATGGCCAGGACTCTGGAGGGAGACTCTGATCCCTATGACGGCTTTATGTCCACGGTGAAGGAGACTGTTTCCGAGGAGAGGAAAAAAGCCATCAATCTCGAGGATTTCGCTCTTGATGATCTGGAAAAGGAACTGGACGATGATGAGCCCGAGGCAGATGCATTTGAATCAGTGGATGATGAGTCTGAAGCTGAGACTGAGCCGGCGGGTTCAATAGAGGATGATATGGCAGCGCTTCAGGATATCCTGGGTGACGAGAGCGCTGATGGCGATGAAGAGGATATGCCCCAGGCAGTGCCTGAAGAGAGCATGCCCATGGAGAGTATCGAGATGGAGGGAATGCCTGAAAGTCTCGAGATGGAAGCCATGCCTGAGATGCCTGAAATGGAGGGTATGCCGGAGATGCCTGAGATGCCCAAGATGGAGGGTATGCCGGAGAGTCTTGATATGGAGGCCATACCTGAGATGGATGCACCTGCAGAGCCGGATATGTCGGCAGAGTCCTTTGATGAGGCCGGGTTCGACGGGATGCCTGAGATGGAGGAGATCCCCATGGATATGGCTGAGGGGGCCTTCGGAGAGGGACAGGAGATCACCCCGGATGCACTTGAGGCGGCTGATACTTTGATGGATGAGTCCGGAGACGGTATGGACCTGATGGATATGCTGTCTGACGGTGACGACCTCATGGGCGATATAGGAGCTCTTTTGAATGCCGATGACAATCTGGAGGAGCTGTCAGAGGCCAGATCAGAGTTTGAAAATTCTGCCAATGAACTTGCTGAGGCCGGCACATCCCTGGAGGCAGCACCCGATGGAACTGCAGAGGAAAAGCCTGCCGGTATAGGCGGCATCATTGCCAAGATCAAGGGCTTCTTTGCAGGCTTTTTATCCGATGATGATGAAGACGAGATGGGTGAGGATGGCCTGATCAATGTGGCACCGGCTGATCCTACCATGGTAGAACTGGCTGCCGAGGATGCAGATATATTGGAGCACTTTACCGATGCTGATGGCGAGGGTGAAGGCGGCGCACTCGAGGAAGAGGATCCTAAGGCCAGAAAGAAGAGAGAAAAGGAAGAAAAGAAGGCTGCCAAACAGGCAGAAAAGGAAGCCAAAAAGGCTGAAAAGGAAGCTGCCAAGGCGGCAAAGGCGGCTGCGAAGGCAGCAAAGCCCAAAAAGGAAAAGAAGCCCAAGGAGCCTGATAATTCACCCAAGGTTCCCATAAAGGGTATTATCATAAATGCTGTTTTGGGTATTTCGGTTGTGGTACTTATCACTATTGCCGGAAAGACCATTCACAGCCGACATGTTCTTGCCAGAGCCAATAACTACTATGAAAAGGGTGATTATGCAGAGGCAGCCATTATCCTGGACGGCATGAAGCTGGACAAGGACAGTGATGAGGCAAAACTGGCACTCAAGGCCAGGATATTATCCAAGCTGGAGCACAAGATCGCCATGTACGATCAGTGCATGAAATATCATGATTACAGAGGGGCACTGGACGCTCTGGTTTCCGGTACCTATGATTATGTCCAGAACAGAGAGGCCGCAGATGATCTCAAGATACGTGAGGCGTTGGATGCCCTTGGTATCCAGATAGAGGGACAGCTCATGGACCAGTTTGGTGTCAGTGAGCATGAGGCCATGACCATCTACAGAGGTTACAGTCGTATCGACTATACCAAGGAGCTGGACAAGATCCTTGTAAAAACGGAGTTTAAATAGTAATGGTAGTTATCATTGATTATGATGCAGGCAACGTTATGAGCGTACTTCGAGCCTGTGAAGCTGTGGGAGCAGAGGCTGTGATTTCGGGGGACTACGATGTCATGGCAAAAGCGTCACATGTTATCCTCCCGGGACAGGGAGCCTTTGGAGACGCCATGGATCATATAAAAAGCAGACAGCTTTTTGAGCCCATAAGGGATGTGGTAAAAAAGGGAGTCCCGTTTTTGGGCATATGCCTGGGTCTACAGGTACTGTTTTCGGGCAGTGATGAGTCTGAGGGTACGCAGGGGCTGGATCTGTTGCCGGGACGCATAAAGAGGATCCCCAATGGGACAGACAGTATGGGCAACAGGCTTCATATCCCCCATATAGGATGGAATACCGTCAGGCTTTCAGGTGACGGCAGACTGTTTAAGGGGATTGCAAAGGAGCCTTTTTTTTATTTTGACCATTCATATTATCTGGACTGTGATGACAAAAGTATAGTGAGAGGTACCTGTGAGTATGGTGTTTGTATGGATGTTACCGTGGAGAGGGACAACATCTTTGCCTGCCAGTTCCATCCGGAAAAGAGCAGCGACACCGGACTTAGGATATTAGAGAATTTTGTGAGATTGTGATATGCTGACAAAGCGAGTAATACCATGCCTGGACGTCAAGGACGGACGGGTTGTAAAAGGAGTCAATTTTGTAGACCTGAGGGATGCCGGAGATCCGGTGGCGGTGGCTGCGGCCTATGACGAGGCCGGGGCGGATGAATTGGTATTTTTGGATATCACCGCCACTTCGGACCAGCGGGCCACCGTGGTGGACATGGTGCGCCGTGTGGCAGAGCAGGTCTTTATTCCATTTACCGTCGGAGGTGGCATCAGGACCGTGGATGATTTCAACATCCTTCTGCGGGAGGGTGCCGATCGTATTTCCATCAATTCCGCAGCCATAGACAGACCGGAACTGATCTCAGAAGCGGCAGAGAAGTTCGGCAGTCAGTGCGTGGTAGTGGCTATTGATGCAAAGCAGCGTGCAGACGGCGGATGGAATGTGTACAAGGCGGGAGGACGTATCGATTGCGGTATCGACGCCGTGGAATGGGCCATACGTGCAGCTTCCCTGGGAGCAGGAGAGATCCTACTTACTTCCATGGATTGCGATGGGACCAAGGCGGGATATGATATCCCCCTGACACGTGCCATCTCAGATGCTGTGGATATCCCCGTCATTGCATCCGGCGGAGCGGGAGAGCTGTCACATTTTTATGACGGAATTGCAGAGGGCGGTGCTGAGGCTGTTCTGGCTGCCAGCCTGTTCCATTACAATGAGCTTAGTATTCGTCAGGTTAAAGAGTACTTACGTGACCGCGGTATACCGGTGAGACTATAATCGATAATATTTAGATCGCGAATGAGTCAAGTGATTCACGTATCCGGACGTTTTTCGGCCGGCGGTGAACACATGATCATGAGCGATCGGAGTAGAAATAATTATGGCGATGATAAATAATGACTGGTTGGGACCCCTGTCAGAGGAGTTTAAAAAACCATACTATAAAACCTTATATGAGAAGGTGAAGGAGGAGTATCACAACTATGCGGTCTATCCGCCGGCAGATGATATTTTCAATGCCTTCCACCATACGCCCCTGAGTCAGGTAAAGGTGGTGATCCTGGGCCAGGACCCCTATCATGAACCCGGCCAGGCCCACGGACTTTGCTTTTCGGTTCAAAAGGGCGTGGACATCCCGCCTTCTCTGGTAAACATATATAAGGAACTTCATGACGATCTGGGTTGTGACATCCCTGATCACGGCTGTCTGTATAAATGGGCAGACCAGGGCGTGTTCCTTTTGAATACGGTACTGACGGTAAGAGCCCACCAGGCCAATTCCCATGCATCCTTAGGGTGGATCGAATTTACGGATGCAGTTATCAGGGTTCTGGATCAACAGGATCATCCCATGGTATTTTTGCTCTGGGGTGCACCTGCGGGCCGCAAGGCCGACCTCTTACACAACGACAGGCACCTGATTTTAAAGGCCCCGCATCCCAGCCCGCTTTCAGCCTACCGTGGTTTCTTCGGCTGCCGTCACTTCTCGCAGTGCAACGAGTACCTGGTTGCCAATGGCCTGGACCCTATTGACTGGCAGATAGATTAATGTAATCGAGCGAAGATATAATTAGTTCTGCCTCAGGTCAATCAGAACGAGCGAAGAAAGAACCAGGCTTGTTATAAATACAGGAACAGAGCGGCGATAAATATGTCATGTCGCAGCGAGTACGACAGGTCGGAGCAAGACAGGACATATTTATAGTCGCGAAAATAAAGTATGGGGGATTAATATGAAAAGCTTCGCATCAATTTACATCGGCTCATATGAGATCGTATGCAAAGTCTACGAGTTATCCAAGGAAAAGACCATCAAAGAGATCGACTGTATCCGCACCTGGTGCAACATCGCCCATGACATAGGCCAGTGCGGTCAGATAACCACCGCCACCTTAAACGACATTCTCTCAGCACTTAAGGACATGCGTGACACAGTAAAAATGTACAAGGTGGACGGCTACCGCGTCTATGCAGGCTATACCCTGGAGACCGCCAAAAACGCCTTTTTTGTCATGGACCAGATAAAGATAAAGGTGGGATTTCTTGCCCGCTTTTTATCTAATTCCGAGCAGCGCTTCCTCACCTACCAGGCCATCGCCAGCATGCCGGACTTCGAAAAGGTCATAAGCAAAAGCGCACTTTTGGTGGATATCGGCGGCTCCTCCCTCCAGGTCACCTATTTCAAAAACGGCCAGATAGTCACTACCGAGCATATCCTTTTGGGAGCCTTCCCCATAAGAGACATTTTCGAAAGACTCAAGGATAAAAAGGACTCCTACGGTCAGACCATGGAGATCATCCATAAGGAGATCAGCACATTTTTCAACATGTACATGAAGGGAGACGAGGTCTCCTATCTGATACTGGTAAATGACCAGCTGCATAACGTGGTGGAGCGACTGCCCATCGAGGTCACGGACGGCGTGGTGCCTGCAGAGAGCTACCACAAGATGATCGAAAAGGTGAAGCAGAAAAAGCTGTATTCGGTCATTTCGGAACAGACCATTTATGATGAAAATGACGATATGATCATGCCTTTTATCCTGTTGTATCAGGGTATCATAGATGCACTTCCCGCAAAAAAGATAATGATCCCGGGGGTGGCCATCACAGAGGGCATAGCCTATGACTATGCTTTCGAAAAAGGTCTTATGAAGCCTAGTCATGACTTTGAGGAGGATGTGGTGTCGGCATGTTGGGCCATTGCCAGACGCTATGGCAGCTATATCCCGCATCTTAAGGCACTGGACAAGATGTCCCAGCAGATCTTTGACGCCATGAAAAAGCACCATGGCATGCCTAAAAGAGACAGGCTCATAGTTCGTTGTGCGGCCATTTTGCATGACTGCGGTAAATACATTTCCCTGTCCGATGAGTCCAGATGCTCGTATTCCATCATTATGGCATCGGAGATTTTGGGGCTGACTCATAAGGAGAGACTGATGGTGGCGTATATCGCCGCGGCAAACAGACAGGACATGCCTCCCTATGAGGAGATATCGGGTGAGTTTACAAAGCCCGAATATATCGAGATGCAAAAGCTGGTGGCTATACTTCGTGTGGCAAATGCTCTTGATCGGAGCCATAAGCAAAAGCTCAAGAAGGTGAAGATGCAGGTGAGGGACGATATCTTAAATATCTCGCTGGAGGCGGAGGGGTCCATCTCCATGGAAAAGGGAATGTTTGAGGATAAGGCATCATTTTTTGAGAGTGTGCATGCCATAAGACCGGTTATCAAAGAAAAGAAACTATAAAGATTCTTCGTCACTTCGTTCCTCAGAATGGAATTGAGTTATTTACTGTCATCCTGAGGGTCGCGAAGGATCTAAAAAAGGGGGAAATAATATGTCTGTAGATTTCAGTGATACAAAGTATTATGAAAACCGGGAGCTAAGTTGGATAAAGTTCAACCGTCGTATCCTGGATGAAGCCAGAGACAAGAGCCTTCCCATTTTGGAAAGGATCAAGTTTTTGGCCATTACCTCGTCCAATCTGGATGAGTTTTTCATGGTACGTGTGGCCTCTTTAAAGGACATGGTCAATGCAGGTTATGACAAGAGGGACCTGGCCGGCATGAATGCAAAGGAGCAGCTGACGGCCATCTTTAAGGAGACCAGTGATTTCATGTCACTGCAGGGTACTACCTATAACCGCTCCCTCAAGCCTCTTTTGGAAAAAGAGGGTATAAGGATCATCGACAAATGGGAGGAACTGGATCGTGAACAGGCGGAGTATGTGGACCATTATTTCAGGGACACGGTGTATCCCGTGCTTACTCCTCTGGCCGTGGATTCCTCCAGGCCATTTCCCCTTATCGCAAATAAGAGCCTCAATATCGCCGGGATGGTTACGAAAAAGGCCCCTTCAAAGCTGGTTAAAGAGAAGTTTACCGAGGGGGAGCACGAGTTTGTAACTGTGCAGGTTCCTTCGGTTCTGCCCAGATTCATAAGCATTCCATGTGCGGGGGAGGGTATTACCACCACCTTTGTTTTGCTGGAGCAGATAATCGAAAAAAATCTCCCGGTCCTGTTTTTGAATTACAACGTGGAATGTGCTTTTTCCTACCGCGTCATGAGAAATGCGGATATGGATATTGATGAAGACGAGGCACAGGATCTTTTGGCCGAGATCCAAAAGCAGTTAAAGCAACGTCAGTGGGGCGAGGTCATCCGTTTGGAAGTAGAGGATGGCGTTGACAACAGAATACTTACCTTCCTGCGTAAAAACCTGGAGGTGCCCAAGGAAGCCATATACAAGATAAACAGTCCCATCGATTTGACATTCCTCATGAAGATGTACGGAGTTGAAGGGTATGACAAACTGAGGAATAAGCCATATACACCCCAATATCCATCACGTCTTGTACCCGGCACCAATCTCTTTTCCGAGATCAAAAAGGGCGATATCTTTTTGCATCACCCCTATGAGAGTTTCTCGCCGGTCGTGGATCTGATCAGACAGGCATCTGAGGATCCCAAGGTTTTGGCCATCAAACAGACCCTCTATCGTGTCAGCGGTAATTCACCCATCATAGCCGCGCTGGCAAAAGCTGCGGATAATGGCAAGCAGGTTACGGTTTTGGTTGAGCTCAAGGCACGTTTTGACGAGGAAAACAATATCGTATGGGCTAAGAAACTGGAGCAGGCTGGTTGCCATGTCATCTATGGCCTGGTGGGACTTAAAACACACTGCAAGATCGCTCTGGTGGTGAGAAAAGAGGATGACGGCATCAAGCGCTACATCCATCTGGGAACGGGAAATTATAACGATTCCACGGCAAAGCTGTATACCGACTGCGGCATCATGACCTGTAATGAGATGATCGGAGAGGACGCTACTGCAGTTTTCAATATGCTTTCAGGATATTCGGAGCCGGCCCGCTGGAACAGACTGGCCATGGCACCTATCTGGATGAGGGATAAGTTTTATCAGCTTATCGATCGTGAGATAGCCCATGCCAGGGCAGGACGACAGGGACGGATCGTGGGCAAGATGAATTCCCTCTGTGACCAAGGGA
>JAILEN010000171.1 GCA_024687655.1 Lachnospiraceae bacterium
TCTGGCAGAAGCTTCAACAGGTTGAAGTCATCTCTGATGACTTCTTCAGGCTTCTGCCTCTGGCAGAAGCTTCAACACGCTCAGGATGACAGTTGTCATTCTGAGGGCGAAGCCCGAAGAATCTATGCTCATTGAATTCGAAGAATTCAATGTGATTATTGTACGCGTATACCGTCGATCAGGATATCCACCATCTCATTCAGGGCATCCACATATCTTATCCCGTTGTCGGCAAGCTCACTGCCGTTTAAAAATCTCTCCGTAGCCGACTCATACATCATCTGGAAGATCACCTCGTTCACCGGACGGAACTCCCCGGAACTGATACCCTCACGAAGGGTGGCTATGGTAAGCTCCCAGTCGGACTCCAGCCTCTTTTCTATGCGCTCGTAGCACTCGGGATACTTGTCCTTCATGCTGTATATCTGGGTAAAGTCCAGACCTGCAAACTTCTCCGGCATCACCGACAGCACAGCCCTGAATCTGTCCACCACGGTCAGATGTGGCTTTTTAAGAGCCTTCTCCTTGCCCTGCTTGATGCAGTCGAAGGTGTAATCTACCATATTCAAAAGTAATGTCTTCTTGTCGGGAAATATGGTGTAAATTGTCTTTTTACTCATTGAAAGGGTGGCCGCCAGATCGTCCATGGTGAACTTGGCTCCCTTGGCCCGATATACATCCAGAGCCCCCTCTAACAATCTCTCCTCTATCTGTTCCACTTTGATACTCTCCCTCACGGAAACTAAATACCTCAATTTCAGTTTCCATTCTATCATCTTTTATTTTCTGCGTATATCTACGAAATGTATAATTTTTTCGTCTTCAATTTGTGCACATTGCCTGAATGTAAAAATTGATTATTTTATGATACTATCAACTAAAAGGAGGTGATTTTATGATGAGCAAAGAGAAAACAAATATCATCATAAAACTTGCCGAAATGGGATTTACCCACAAACAAATAGATGAACTGTTGGTGTTTATAGAAACCCACAGTCCATCTGAGGAAGAGGAGAAAGCCGCTGTTGAAAAAGCGTCAAATAATTAAAAAGAGCCGCTGCCCTTGGCAGTGGCTCTTTTATTACGATGAATATTATGCGGGATAAACTGCTCCGTCCTCAACTCTTGCACGAGCCTCTTCGTAATCCTTGGTACCTACGAATACATCGTACTTGTAAGGATTGCGCTTTCCTACAGGCTTCTCCATTGCACGCTTGATGATAACAGCGATGCAAAGTACATTAGCTGCAAGGGCTGCGATAGCAACCACACCCTGCATGGTAGGATCGGCAACAACGCCTACACCCTCAAGAACTGCTGCACGCTCAGCTCCGCTCATAGCGGAAACAGCTGAAACGTTCTCCTCGATGGTAGTAGCTCCACCAACGAACAGTTCTGTAAGATCCTTTGCGCAGAGACCCTGAGCACCCTTGCCGTATACGGAAGGAAGTACTGAGAAGGTCTTGGAGATCTGGAAGAGAGGGAATACCTGGGCAAACATACACCAGATAGCCAGTGTGTTGGCACGGTTCTGGATCCAGCCACCCTTGTTCCAAAGTGCATTTGCAAATGTAGGAGCAAGAAGAAGAGCAACACCGCAGTACCATGTGTGTGTAGGAAGGTTCAGGTAAGTGTACTCGAAGTTCCAGATATCGTATGCTACGATGAACCAGATGGTCATATCAGCCCATACCATATCCTTCTGATCCTTGGAAGCGAATACTGACCAGCATCCTGTCATGCACAGGCAGTTGATAACGCCTGCAAGAGCGTTAACGATGTTCCACCATCCGCCGTAAAGCCATACGCCCTCAACGGAGTACCACCAGCCACCTGCAAGGCCGCCAGCGCTCATGCCCTTGATGGCACTCTCCAGATCGGAAGCAACAGCGATAAGGATGTTGATGGAAACGATAAGCCAGGGCCATACCTTGAACCAGTCCTGCTTACCGATGCCCCACTTATACTTGATCATCATGAAACCGACACATCCGATGTCAGCTGCATAGAGCTTAGCATAGTGGAACCAGCCGCCCATGTATACCTTGGTGGGATTGTCCGCACCCAGTACACCGAGGTTGGCGAGGATGAAATAAACTGTAAGAGCAACGGGAATAACTACGAAAACGAGAATTCCGCCTGCCTTTGTCCGGCGTCCGATCTCATTCATGAGGATCAGTCCGGTAAATACCAGCGCCCAGCCCAGTAACTGTGTCAGGGCTGTGTCGCCATAGAGATTAAATAACATACTTTTTTCCTCCTATTACAATAATCTAAAAATGTATGTTAGCTTAGGAGCCTCCCAAGCCAACATACATTTTACAACAATTTACCACAAAAACAAAATGGTTTTACGGGTCTTATATACATTATCACCAAATTGTTTACAGCGTCGCCACGAATCTCTCAAAGGCTGCCATGCCCTCGTCATTGCACTTAAAAACTCCGGCATCCTCAAGCACTTCACAGAATACATGCCCCACCTCCTGACGCAGGATCTCATCCACATTGTCAGCGGTGATGCTGTCGTACTTGGGCAAAAACTCATCCACCCAGTCCGCATGCTTTTCGAGAACTTCATCAGCGCGCAGATCACGTCCGGCCACCATGGCCTCACCCAACTGCGCAAGCTCATCCTTCAGTCGACTGGGCAGTACAGCCAGTCCCATGACCTCGATGAGTCCGATGTTTTCCTTTTTGATATGATGGAGCTTCTCATGGGGATGATATACTCCCAGGGGATGCTCGTCCGTAGTGATGTTGTTCCTCAGCGCCAGATCCAGTTCATAGAGGTCTCCCCTCTTTCTGGCTATGGGGGTAATGGTGTTGTGAGGCTCTCCGTCTGTCTCGGCAAAAACAAATGCCGCTTCGTCGGTGTATCCTCTCCACTTACCCAAAATGTGATCCGCCAGGTCGATTATCCTCTTTTCATCAGCGCACTGGAGACGGATAACTGAAAGGGGCCATTTTACTATGCCTGCCTTCACATCCTCATATCCCGGCACCGTAAAGCTCTTTATGATCTCAGCCCTCTCCATGGCAAAGGCATAGTGTCCCCCCTGGAAATGATCGTGGCTTAAAATAGAGCCTCCCACTATGGGCAGATCCGCATTGGAGCCCAGGAAATAATGAGGGAAAAGCTTGATGAAATCGAAAAGCTTGATAAAGGTGGCCTTTTCGATCTTCATGGGGGTATGCTGCCCGTTAAATACGATGCAGTGCTCGTTGTAATATACATAGGGACTGTACTGGAAGCCCCAGTCGCTGTCATTTATGGTAATGGGAATGATGCGGTGATTCTCCCTGGCGGGATGGTTCACCCGTCCGGCATAACCCTCGTTTTCCATACAAAGCTGGCACTTGGGGTAGGCAGACTGCTTTGCATTCTTCGCAGCAGCTATGGCCTTGGGATCCTTCTCCGGCTTGGAAAGATTTACCGTGATATCCAACGTGCCGTAGTCTGTTTCGGTGGTCCACTTCAGATCCTTTTTCACACGATAGGTACGGATATAATCCGAGTTTTTGCTCAACTCGTAAAAATACTCCGTAGCAGCTGTGGGAGACTTTTTGTACTCCTCATTGAACCTGTCAATGACCTGGACAGGTCTGGGAGTCAGACAGTTCATGAGCCTGGTATCGAAAAGATCCCTGTATACAATGGAATCCTCTATGATGCCACGACTCACCGCCTCATCCAAAAGCTCCCGAAGCACGTCCTCCAAAACTATATCGCCTGCAGGCACATCACACTCTTCAAGCTCATCCTCCCTGAAGCAATCCAACAGCAGGTTTTGCGTGTAGATGCGCTCGCACTCCGGCGTCAGTCCGCAGTCGATGCCGTACTGTACCAGTTTTTTGATGTTTTCACTTAACATGTGGCTTCCCCCTTTTTTCTGCTAAATCCATATATCAGATATACTGCCGAAATCACTATCAATATCAGTGACAGCATCTGCGAAACACGAAGTCCCAAAAATGCAGTGCGAAGTGAATCGGTCCGCAGTGACTCTATCCAGAACCGTCCCACTCCGTAGAGTGCCATGTACATAAACCATATCTCACCGAAAAACGACCGCTTGCGCCTTAAGAAAAATAAGATCAAAAACACACCCAGATTCCACAGAGACTCATATAAAAACGTGGGATGGACACTGATAAAACTGACCCCGTCAAACTCCACAAGATGCGCCATCATCTCGGATGTCACATCATCCATGGACCGCACGGCATCCACAGGTATCTGCATGGACAGCACCCCGTCGGAATAACCGCCAAAGGCCTCCCTGTTGAAAAAGTTGCCCCAGCGTCCTATGGACTGTCCTATCAGAAGTCCCATGCACACCGAGTCCGCCACGTCGAAAAATGGTAGCTTTTTCACCCTGCAGGTGATGATGGCTCCGATGATGCCGCCCAGTATACCTCCGTATATCGCCAATCCACCCTGACGAAATGCCAGTATGGATATCAGATTGTCCCGATAGTCATCCCAGGAAAAGATCACATAGTAGGCTCTCGCCCCGATGATCCCCACGATGAGACCCCAGATCAAAACATCCAGATAGTCATCCTGCTTTTGTTTTTTTCTGCATCCGTCGTATAAAACAAAAGCTCCGGCAAGTACCATGCCGGCAGAAATAACTATCCCGTAGTAGGTTACATCCAGTCCAAATAGATTTATGGTCTTACCCACTCTGTGGAAAAATATCCCCAGGTGGGAAAATGCTATACTTTGTTCATTCATGTTATTTTTCCATCTCAGCCAGTTCCTTGGCGGTCTGCCAGTTCTCCACACGCTCCACGCCCTTTTTGGCTGTGGAGACCTCAGCCTCCTTGACAATACCGCGGCTGGTCTGAACCTTTTGTATCATATCATGTACGGCGGCAGGCTCGTCCGGTATCTTGAAGCCCACCACGAAACTGCCGTCCAGCCTGGGCTGTACCCTCACCAGCTTCGCCTGCACCTTGTATACATGTGAGGCCTGGGATTTGTTTTCATCCGAGACTATGGTCTCCGACCAGGAGATCTCCGCCGGATATCCTATGCCCAGGGTGACCTTGGTCTCATTCATGAGGATGGCCACACCGTTATGGCTGATATTCATGACCATGCATTTTTCAGGAGCCTCCTCACCGGACCAGAGCACTGTGCCGTACTGATCAACGGCTATGCGAAAAGCCTCCCGTCTGTTGAAGGGCTTCGCATCGGAATTGGATAAAATGCAGGTCACCATGGAATTGGAGCCTATTTTGATAAAGCTGACTCCCACCTTGCCCCATCTGTATACCTTGCCGTTTGGCTGGGTCATATAAAGGGTATTGTCCACCTGTTCTGACCCGAAGTCAACCCTTTTTTTATCATATACCACATTATCGACAATAATAAAATGAGAGATCCCCTTATTAGCCAGAAAAGCTTTTACCTTTTCCTTAGCACCGGTATCACGACTGACGGTTGCGTCAAAATCCATGGTGTGTCCCGATGCAGCGTCCAGGCAGGACAGTGACAGGGTACATCCCTCAATTTCATAAATGTTCTCTATAAACAACTGTTTCTTTCCTCAACTGTTTTAAGGTCATTTGCGACCCTCAAATATCAGATAAACGGTATGGCTTCGTCTGAAAACAGATCCGCTCCTCCGGCGCCCAGGTTAGCAGTAGCTTCAAGGGTGGAATCAATAGTGGATAAAAGTCTGGCCTTGGCCACCGGCTTCAGCAGATATCCCGCAGGACGCAGAGCCAGTGCAGCTGATATATGATCCCGGTCATTGACTCCAGTCAAAAATATCACCGGCACCAGAAACAGACTCTCATCCATGCGCAGCTTTTGCATCACCGCCCGTCCATCCATCTCCGGCATCTCATAATCCAAAAGGATGAGACTGGGCACCTGTCTTTCCATCATCTTAAAAGCCTTGGGTCCCGAGTTGGCTATCATGACATTGAACTCATCCTCCAAAAGTCCCTTCATACTCCTGAGTGTCATGGCGTTGTCATCTATGACCATGATAGTCCTTTTAGCACTGTTATACTGCGAACCCGCTCCCGGCATACCGGGCATACCGGGAAGACCCGGCATACTCATGGCATCGGGTGGAATAGCATCCTTCACCTCGGAAAATGAAATCCCCACAGCCCTGCATATTGCCGCCAGGCCCTCTTTTTTCTGAAAAGGAGAGGCCAGCTGCTCAATGGGCGTACCCATGAACTTGGTGGTAAAGGTGCTGTAATCGGCGGCGCTGCCCATGGCCATCATCTTGAGCATGGGTTCCTCATTTTGTATACGAACCAGAGTAAGATACGAGCTGTCCATCATATCCGGAATATGGATTATCAAAAGCTCCGGACGCATGGCAGAAATAACGCCTGATGCCATATCTAATCCATGACTGAAAAGCTGTACTCCAAATTTTCCGGTCTCGCAAAGGAAATTGCACATCTCATCTACAGATGAGCCACTTCCACAAACTAGGATCATGTTCATTTATCATATTCCTCCATCTCTGTAAGCAGACGGTTGACCTCATCCTCGTCCAGATCGACAACTGCTGCTGCTAACAGCGGTACTCGCGAATCTATCTCATCATTAAACTTAAGATGCTTGATCCTTCCAACTATCTCATCAGCCTGATCCACATCCATATTTTCCATGGCAGAGCGAAGCATCATAGCATATCCCATGAGCATTCCGGGCTTGGCCTCCTCCCTGTCGGACTCGTCCTCCATGCCCACACCGAACACTCCCATCATCTTGTCCTTGTATCTGCGCCATTCATCTATGAAAATGGAGTGCATGCTGCCTATGACAGACATATCATGATCCCTGGCAGCGAACTCCAGCATCTTGGCCATGCCTGCCAGAGGAACTATACCAATGGTGGCTGCCGCCGATTTCATGCCGTGCACCTGGATACGATAGGCATCAAAGGCCTGATCCTGGGGATCCGGCAGCTTGTCCGGAATATCTCCCAGATCCCTGATAGGCTCCTCGGGAGGAACAGGCGCACCGTTATCCAGCGCATCCCTGACTGTCAGTATCTCTGCATACATATTGTCCAGCTTATCCGCATGAACATGGATAAGCTCATAAAACTCCCTGACCGTATCCTCCAAAAGCTGCCTCTCAGGCAGGTGCAGCCATGCAAAACTCCAGTCAAGTCCCTCCACATCCGGCAGGTCCTCAGGAACCTCAGCACCGGGCTCTGCCACCATACCGGCCTTTCTATCCTCTGCGGGAGCAGGCTTCATCATATCCTCGGGCAGGATATGTCTGATGGTCTTTTCCAGCTTTTCTCCGGCAACAGGCTTTGACAAAAAGCCGTTAAAGCCCTCTTCAAGATACTTCTCCTTGGCACCGGTAACCGCATTGGCAGTCAGCACCACAATGGGAGTATCCCTGTTGGGACTGTCCTCGTCCTCACGGATCATATGAAGGGCGTCTATACCATCCACCTCAGGCATCATGTGGTCCATAAAAATAATATCATATTTCTCTTTTTTCGCAAGTTCTACGGACTCCGCCCCGCCGGAGGCCTCGTGTATCTGTACTTTAGTCTGCTTCAAAAGGCTCTTGAACACTCTCCTGTTCATGCCGTTATCATCCACCACCAGAACCTTGGCGTCCGGTGCAATAAAGCCCTTGCCCTTGTTGTCCAGGATGCTGCCGGTGACATTGAGTTCCTTCATGCGCTCATTAAAATCGCCTATAGGAGTCTCATCCAGGATCTCCTGCTCCAGGTCAAACCAGAACTTAGTCCCCTCGCCGTAGGTACTCTTCACCTTAAGATCACTGTACATGAGTTCCAAAAGATGCTTGGCGATGGCCAGTCCCAGTCCCGTGCCCTCAATGTGGCGGTTTTTGATATCATCAAATCTCTGATACTGGTCAAACAGATGTGGCAGATCCTGTTCCTTGATACCTATACCGGTATCCTCCACCTCGAAATGCAGTATCTCCTTTTTATCATTTTTACGGGTACCGGAAAGCCTCAGCCAAACGGTTCCAGCAGGTGTATACTTCACAGCATTGGTAAGAAGGTTGATCACTACCTGTCGTATACGCACATCGTCACCCACATACCGGATAGGCATACCGGGCTCTACGCTGATATTGAATTCCAGGCCCTTAACCTCCGCTCTCTGGGAGATCATATTATACAGGTCATTCATAAGAGAAGCTATCTCATAATCCACATCCACGATCTCCAGCTTGCCGCTCTCGATCTTGGATTGATCCAGGATATCATTGATCAGGGACAAAAGGGTGCGACCGGCTGTATAGATGTCATTGGCATAAGCCAAAATGTCCGGATTGGTAGCCTCCCTGAGTATCATCTCATCCATGCCCAGAACGGAATTGATGGGAGTCCTGATCTCGTGGGACATCTGCGCCAGAAACTCGGACTTGGCCGCATTGGCACGCTCCGCCTCGACCTTGGCCTCTTCTACCAGATCATACTGGACATTTCTGATGGCCATGTTGTTGATACGGGCGATTATCCATCCCACATAAGCCACGAAAAACAGTACCACAAAGAGTCCATATGCCCGAAACTTCATAGTCTCATAAAACATGGGATCCTTTATCATCTTGAACTTGGCTTCCTTTTGGATGGCTCCCGTAAACTCATCCAGCACCTGGACATATATGGTATACTCTCCCGCCTTCAGACCGTTGATGGAAAACTCAGTTATGTCGATCTGATGGAGAGTCTCATCTATATCATCTATACCCTCTACATAAAAATGTACCAGAGGATTGCTCAGGGCATAGTTTAAAACAGATGGACGAATGGTAATGTGGGTCACCTCACTGGGGATATGGTATACCCCGTCCAGCGCCTCTATACGCTCTCCGTCTGCACCGATATTTCCTATATCTACCAGGTAATCCTGTGAGAAGCTGTTATAGCTTAAGGTGTCCACAACCTCTACGCCGCCGGAGCAGCAGGAATATATCTTGTGATCAAAATATGCACTCCATGAATTGGAGGAAAGTGAGTTGGTGAAACCTCTGGTATAGTTCAAAAGCTCATATCCGTAATCCGGCTTGTCTGCCAGCATATCCTCCAAACGACATATATAATATCCCGCCGATGAAGCTATCCACGCCACATCCGTATCCGTAATGAGCACATCATAGTTATTGGTATAGGGAAAGTTTTCCAGCTTTCTGATATTGTGTCCGTCATTATAGTAGATGGCATTACTGGTCACATACAGATATTCACTGTTACCTATGGGAATGATACGGAGTACCACCAGTGACTTGAGTCCGTCGGTGTTTTCAATATGGTCCGTCACCTTTCCCTTTTCAACCACAAAGATACCACCCCCATCGGAACCGCAGAAAAGCCTGCCGTCAGCATCCTCAACCATTGTAAGTATTTTGGTATTTTCCAGTCCGTCTGCCACACCCACCGTATCAATGAGTTCATCTCCCCTGATATAGTTGAGTCCCTGATTGGTGCAGGCCACTATATCCCCATTTGAAAGCTCGAGGGACTGGCGGAACCTGGTACCCAGGGTGTGGATGCTTTTGTCATTAAAACTGGTAACCGACCCATCCGGTGATATACGCATCAGTCCGTTGGGACCGTAGGTGGATATCCACAGATTGGCTTTGGAATCCTCCATGATATGGCGGATCCTCAGACCCTCGAATTCCTTGAGATAATCGTAATCTTTCCTTTCTCCAAAAAATACATTAATAACAAACAGGCCGTTGTCCGTACCCACGAAAAGCTCACCACTCTTTTCAAAGGTGGCATTCACCACCTCAGGCTCCAGTCCTGCGCGGCCCATTAGTTCCTCAAAGGGTCTCCTGGCATACTTCATGGCACCCTGCTTGTCTGACACATACCAGACATTACCCTGGTAATCAAAGGTAACCCCCTGGACCCCCGTATCAAAATTGTTGACGGAAATATCGGTAACCTTATAATCATTTGCCAGGAAGCCCATGCCGGTATCTCCGCAGAAGAAATAGCCCTCGTATACATCGTCATATAAGATGTCCCTGATCAGGGAGATCTTCCCTGTGGAGATGGTCTCCATGTATGCCATGGCGCCATTTATGATCTTGTACCTGTCTATGTAATTGCCGGAGGTTCCTACATAGGCATCTCCCTTGTCATCTATGTCAACCGTGGTATAATATCTGTCCTCATATCTGGACTCTCCCGCCCACATGAGTCTGCCGCCGCGCATCATGAAGAGGTCTCCGAACTCGGTGACGCCCACCACATTACCGTCCTTGTCCGCATCCATGGAAATGATCCCCATGAGCCTGCTGTCATTGTCGTTAATACCCACTATGCCGGCTCTGGAGATAGATGCCAGAGAGGATACCGTGCCTATGTATATTGTGCCGTCCCAGTCCTCGCAGATGGAACGGATAGACTCGGAGGGCAGTCCCCATGACAGGTCATAGGACTTTATCTCTCCGGTGCTGACAACATATTTTACTACGCCCACGTCGTTGGTACCCACCCAGAGGTCACCGTTAGAATCCGCAAAAAGCGTAGTGACCGAGCTGACACCCTCTCCCAGGTTGACTCTGTAAAAACGGTTTCCGTCAAAACGGTACAGTCCCGAATAACCCCCTACCCAGATATAACCGTTGGGAGTCTGGACCACGTCCGTCAGCTCCAGTGAAGGAAGGCCGTCAGACAGACCATATTCAACATCCGTATACTCATATAAAAATGTCTCGCCGGTCTGGGGCGCCGCAGATGCCGTAATGGGGAAAACACAGGCTGCTGCAGCTGCCGCTACGATGAAAAGAGCCACCGCCTCGGAGATGCTGCCGATATCCTCCTTGCTCCTGGTCTTGCGATCCTCCTTTTCCTTGTTCTCCCTTTTCTTTCTGAGCATGGCCCTGACAAACATATAGGAGCCGCCAGTCAGGACAGAGGTTATCACCTTGTCCGGGAAATCTATGAATATCTCGCCTAAAAAACAGCAGATGGGACGAACCGTAATAGACCTGGACAGATAATCAACCAGGGCATCTCCCCAAACATTGCCGGTGTATCCGTCGTAGATCAAAAGATTAAGGGGCGTGGATATCACTGCCGCAGCGATGGAACAGTAGAATCCCACGATACTAACCGTAAAGGGATCCTCCCACCGTCTGTCACGGGGAAAGGCAAAGCCCATGATAAAGCCGCATACGGCCCCCACAATGGAATAACCTAGATCAATATAATTCTGGGTAAAAAGGCAGTTGATGACATTGACGGATACGCCCACCAAAGCTCCCGCAAAAGGTCCCAAGGCAATAGCCGCAACTATGGTGCCGGCAAAATCTCCCCATGCGGGAAGGCATAGTTTTGTACATAAGAATCTGCCAAAAAGATTTAGAACAATGGATGAAAGAATAATGAACAGACTGAACCATGAGGGCTTGAAAAACCATATCCTGCCCCTGTCGATCTTGTATCCAAGGGCATTGACATTTTTAATGTTTCTCTTAAAGCCCTTTGAATGTCCGTTTTTACCTGATTTCATACGCAAACCCCCGTATGCACATGGATCATCAAATCGGTAAAAGACACTCCCCCAGTCCACTACCATACATAAAATTATATCAAAAAAGCCCCGTATGTAAAAGATTTTTTTATGAAATAGGTCATATATGCCAATCCGTCATTTTTTATGACCATCCGGCTGATTTCAGCAGATCCTGGGCAGTCCCTCACCCTGGAGTACAGACAGACTCCTCATGCCGCCGATATTGGTTCTAAGATACAGTGTGCCTGCCTCGTCAGCGCTTTCCGGAGCTATGACCCTCCCTATGATGGCAGCGTCTTTTCCATAGCTGCTGCCCTGTATCCTTTGAAGAGCCTCATCTGCCAGGTAGTCCGGCACCATCACCACCATCTTGCCCTCGTTGCCCATGTAGAGGGGATCCAGTCCCAGAATACCACAAAAGTCCCTGACTCTTTTGTCCACGGGAAGAGCGTCCTCCTCGATAACAATGGTCTTATTTGAGCTTACAGCCAGTTCCTTTAGCACCGTGGCCAGCCCGCCCCTTGTCACGTCCCTTAAGGTATGGACATGCAGGTCTCTGAGGGAATCCACTATCTCATTTAAGGGCGCGTTGTCACTTTCAATATCCGTATCGATATCCATCCTGGCAGCCAAAAGTGCGGCGTGGTGGTCTCCCAGATTGCCGGTGACTATAACGGCATCCCCATCTGAGGCATTTTGAGCAGAGATGTCCGTGCCCTCCGGTACATATCCCACTCCGGAGGTGTTGATATATATGCCGCCGCTGCCCTCGATGACCTTGGTGTCCCCTGCAACTATGGTGATCCCTGCCTCGAGAGCGGTCTTTTGCATGGAGTCGGCAATTTTTTTCAGATTCTCTGTATCCGCACCCTCCTCGATGATGAAGCCGCAGGTGATATACTTTGGAACTGCCCCTCTGGACAGCAGGTCATTTACCGTACCGCATATGCAAAGCCGTCCTATATCGCCGCCATTAAAAAACAGCGGCGTCACCACAAAGCTGTCCGTGGTGATGGCTATTTTCTTTTCTCCCTCCACCACCGCCGCATCCTCCATCTGACTGAGGATATCGTTGGAAAAGGCATTTTCAAATATCTCATGTATCAGCTCCGAGGTGGCACTGCCGCCACTGCCGTGAGCCATGGTTATCCTGTTCATATCATTCCTCCTGTTACCTTAAAATATTATACTATATGTAGAAAATATTTGTAGATAAAAATATCCTGCGAATGTATAATATATAAGGTCACAGCCATTCAGGTGCTTCACACCGGGCTTTTTGGGGAGGATAAACGCATATTATTATGCAGCAAAAGAGGAGGAGGAATTATGTCAGACAGAGGTGATCTAGATGCTCTGGCCATGGAAGCCGACAGACGCGCCATGGAGGAATCCCGTTACTTCAGTGATGATTATGATGATGGATATGAAGAGGAATCGTCACAGCAGCTGCATTACACCTTATCCAGCGCCATCTCGGGACACGCAAGTGATTGGATGAGGCAGGAATCTGCCAATCCGATTTATGCACTTGAGAAGGATGAAAGCCTCCGGGAAAAGATCCGGGGATTTTTCACCAGCTACAAGACCCGGTATAAGGATGCCGATGTGGATCCATCTTTATTTACTCCGTATCAGGATCCGTCACCCAAGTGGGATCTCAAGCCGCTGGCACAGCCGGAGCTTTCTTACAAGGATAAAAAGGAAAAGAAGGGGGCCATGAAGGCTGCCGCCAAGCGCGCCAATGTGGATAGCATCGCTCCCCACGCCACCCAGTATACCGCTTACCTTGCCGAACAGGCCGAGAAAAAAAGGGAGCTGTCCAATGATTCCATGGGTTTATACAGTCGTTCTTCCCTTGTGGTCACAAATGCGGTCCACCACTACGATGACGGTTCCACGAAGGACGAATTCACTGTGAAGGATCTGTATAAAAAGGATTACGATCCCCGGATGTTCGATCCGGATTATTTCGCAGAGAATTTTACCACCGTAATGGACGACATGGCATTCCTGCACGATATGATCAAATATTTTGATTCCCCCTATACTGATCCCCTCGAGGAGTATGATAAGCAACGCCTGGAAATCCTCAGAGCGACTTATGAGCGCATGGAGTCCTGCTATGATCTGGCTCTTGCCACTCACAGCCTCGTAAAAGACCAGTACGGGAGGCTTTCCATTTCAGGCGACATCGATACCGAAGCCGCAAGGACACGGCTTGCAGAGGCACAGCAGGAACTTACCACATACATCTTTTCCCAGGATAACAGCACACTATCCAAGATCCGTGAAAAGATGGTCAGCGATCTTCAGGAAAACTTTTTAAGTCAGTTAGAATCCACCCAGAAGAAGTTTGATGATCTGAGGAGCAGTATTGATTTTGATGATGATGAGTCGCCATTTATTTATGATGAGCCATTCTTCTCAGATTCCACCTACGATGAGATAAGAAGGCTTTACCGGGGCACCAAAGACCCGGCAAACACAACGCGGGTAAATCAAAACAGTACTGCCATTGACGGGACTATGAAGCAGTTTTTGGACGAGTCCCGTGGGCTGTCCACTCTCCAGCAGATGGATGCTGCCATGAAAAAAATGATAGATGACCTGACTGCCAGGAAAGGAGATCCCAGCAATTTTGACGAGGAAGATCGTGCTTACTATGATGCCGTCCTCAGGAGAAAAAAAGAAAATGACCATGAGATCGCAGTATATACCAACCATATCGGCGAGCTGACAAAGGCTCTGGATCTTATGATATTCGGCAATGTTGAGGCCACAGATGTCACTCATATGATCCTTTTGGAGCATGAGTATCAGCCAGACTACAACAAGCAGGAGGCTGCCACCCGTAACTCGGAGCTTTTCCCTGATCGCATTCACAGGCAAAACAACCTGGTGGAGGATCTTTTGCATGACAAATTTGCAATGGGCACGGTAGAGGATACAGTCTATCATATTTTAGAGCAGGAGCCGTTGCGTTTCCTTTTGCAGGACGGACAGACAGAGGCTGAGCAGGACGTCATCCTCAGTCTGATGCTGATCATCAACAAGGATCATATCCTTAAAGATTTAGAAGCAGCCCCTGAAGAGAAAAAAACAAGCTTCCAGTCCAGTTATGATGCCATCATTAGAAGGGCTCATAACATTCCCAGGGATGACAAGATCACATCCATGCTGGAGGATTACTACTTTAACGATACCGTTAAAAAACTCCTGGCGCCCCGCCTGGCTCAGATCACGGGCTTTGATCCGGTAGGGGATGCCGCCACAAAGGCAAAGTTTACGGATCCCACCCAGGAGAGCCTCATAGCCATGCAGCCCGAGTTTATGGAAATGGCCATGACCGGTGCCATCCTCACCAGACTTGCCACTGCCGAGGCATGGCGTGTCAAGGGTGGAGACAAGAGATCCAAGAGAGTCGGTCTTTCCGATGATCCGGATCTGGTGGTCAAACAGCAGTATGCAGAGGCTGTGTTTATGCAGTCCCGTGCTGCCGCCCTCCTGTCCAGGGACGCATCCAGGTATTTCAACACTCTCAGGGACTGTCTTACCGATGAAGAGTACAACCGGATGATGGCCAATACTGAATACGACACAGAGGAAGAAAAGTATTATGCATTCGCCAGGGAGCTACTTAAAAAGGGCAAGACACTTCAGGCAGCTGCCGAGAGCCGCTTCACAGGAGCTTCCAGGTCTGACGAAGAAATGGGAGGACAATGATATGGCATGCAGGATAACACAGATAAACGATGTTAACTTTGGATACTATCTGCCCCTGCTTCCGGTGGGCTTTATAGAGATACTGTCGGAGGATGAAAAGACCCTGGCCTTTGGCATAGAGGCCGTTGGTTCGGCAGTAGGCGCCATCATAGTCAAACAGATAGCATTTGAGGCAGATATCACATGGTTTTATGTACAGGAGGAGCTGCGTGAGCTCGATATCCACAGCGAGGCTCTGCTTCATCTTTCAGAACTTTTGCACGATTCCTATGGTGTCAGCGTGATCCATATGGATATAGCCGCAGGATCGGATGCCTATCTCTCCGATATGTTCAACGGCTTCCATGTAGAGCGGACCGCCCTCCCCCAGTGCATCTTTGAGACTACCCTGGGCGCACTTTCCGCATCTGACAAGATCGACCGTAAGTCCACAGGCAGTATGGCGCTATCCGCCCTGGATAAAAAACAGCTGATGTCATTTTGCAATGAGCTTATCAACCGGGGTTTGGATTATGTCTTCATGCCCATTGATCCTGAGGATTACCTGGCGGATCAGTCTGCCGTCTTTATGGAGGACGGCAGCCCCACAGGTATACTCCTCATTTCAAAACAGGGTGAGGACCTTAATATTTCCTACATGGCTTCCATATCCAAAAGCCCCACGGTGATATCGGATATGATCAGCTTTTCCATTGACAAGGTTCGCCGCTTTGGTGAGGACACCAGGGTTACCGTCAGTATCGTGGAGCCACGTATCAAGACCCTTCTCAAAGGCCTTTTGTCAATGGAACCGGAAGATGACTATGGTTTTACCTACAGTCAGCGTGTGACCCTTAACCTGGGATTTTTGGATGAGGTGGAAGCATTTACTACACTCCTTATCGAAACCTGGGAAAAAATCAGTGAAAGGAAAGCTTCATAGCAAAAAAGAACTATGGATATGACAAAGATTGGGATCCTTCCCGACGGATCATTAAGCTCCCGACTCAAAGGAGACATTTATTGGAAAAAGCAAAAGCTCATGCTTCGCTCCGCTCAGGAGCTTTCAGCACACAATATAGCCACCGAGCATTTTTTATCAAAATTTGAAGTCTCAGACAAATCAGGTGGCAGCTCTTTTACCACCCTTGAGGATGTGCGTGAAGGCGGCACAGGATCCACCATGCCCAAGCCGGAATACAACAAGTTCATCAAGGAGCACCGGCTCAATCCCATGGCGATATCCGAGTATGAGGAGCTCATCCCTCAAAATTATGTGTCGCAGATAAAAAATGCTTCTCTTACCGTAAAGACCTATCATGACAACGACAGATTTTTGGGGCTTTCCATAACCGGAGTTCACAGCGGATGGATGGAGCTGGTATGGATATCCCCGGCACCCGGGGTGACTCCCGATGAGATCAGGGGCCTCCTGGCACTTATCATAGACCGGGCCCAGGAAGAGAAAAAATACAAGGGCTTTTTTGCAGAGCTCCACATGGTGGAAGTGACAGGACAGATGGAGGAGCTCCTGAGAGCCTGCGGTCTGCAGACGGTACACGTTAAAAACAATCTGTATGAGTTTACCTACCGGGATGTAGTCCTTTTCGACAAGCTCGAGTTGGCTACCCAGAGGCATCCCTGCACTCCTGTCGGTCAGGCCCCGGAGGATGTAAAGACTGCCATCGAGGATGTTTTATACGAAGAAAAGACTCCGGTTCCCGTGGCCTTCCCCGTTCCCTGGAGCAAGTGCAGACAGGATCTGTCCCTGGTCCACTACGACCAAAAGATCACCGATACCGGACTGCTTTTGGTATCTGAGATGAGTGATACACTCATTATCGACCTGCTCTACGGTAAGAACCCCGTTGTGGCTGCTGCTCTTTTAGGCAATGCCATCGTCGTTGCAAAGGATATCCTCTCTCCCGATCAGAAGATCCTGGTCCCCATAGTTATGGAGGCCACCCGTCCTCTGGTGGAAAGGATAGCTCCCACAGCCACCCGTGAGGATCTGGTGGAAGCGTTTATGAAGTTCTGATAAGACCTGTCAGCCTATCATCTCGTTGATGTGGAGATAGTTTTTCCCCATCTTCCCGCTGGCATACAGGCGCTTCATCTCATCAAGCTTACCTTCCCACTGGGAATCGTCCGAAAGCAGGGTTATTTCCCCGTCTTTTTTTCTCTTCTTCAGATCATCCTGCAGACTGATTATCCTAAGCTTTAATGCCACGATCTCCTCCGGCTTTCTGATATCCAGCTGCTCCATGGCGATCTGGTCTATATCAGCGCGGGTCAGCCCCACTATCCTGTTGTAAAAAGCTTCATCCATAAAAGGCATGGCACATTTTTTCCAGTATTCCAATCCCATCAGTTTCCCGTTATTAGCACCGTACTCCAGATCTCCAAAAGCCATATCGTTGTCTATACCCTTTATGGAAGTCACCGTGGCAGTCTTTCCATCCTTGGAAAGTTCATAAAACACACTGTAGTTATTGGTGTTCCTGTCCACCTGTCCACAGATTATGTCAAAAAGCTGCAGATTCATAAGCTGTTTTACTGCCTTTGCCGACATCTTGACAGTTATTCCCTCATGAGCGCAGTACTGCTGCAGGTTGGCCATGGTCCTGGTCTCCACTCCCTCCATGGCATTGGCCCGTACCAGTTTCCCGTCATCACGCCTTAAAACTACCGTTTGTGATTCGGCTATGATATCCGATACATCCAGCCTTTTAGCCAGACGGCTGGTGGATACATTTCGGCTTGGAATCTCTTCCCCCGGGGCTATGCCTGCACCCTTGGCAGTATCATAACTGAGTCCCTTTTTGAAATAATATTTGCCAAAGCTTTCCACTATTTCCGGATGATCCCAAAAATACTTCTTCACCTTATCTGTAAATCCCAAGTAAGCATTCACAGCCCTCCAGGTATCCTCATACCTCTTTTGCTTTACAAATTCTTTATATTTCTTCTCAGACTTGTCGGCCTCCCAGGGAATGGTTTCTTCAATAGCAGCCTGAAGGTCACCGTCCATACCTCTGAACCATGAATCTACCAGTTCTAACCAGGCCTCAGGCTCATCCACAAATGCCTTTACTTCCGTTTCGCATATTGCCTTGGCTTTCTCTCTTACCCCCTCCATAATGATGTCCACCAGTTCTTCTGCTCCCGGCTCTCCGGAATTTCTAAAACCTTCCAGACGCGTCAGGTTCTTTCCGTCCGGCAGCAGTTTCTCCTCTATCTTAACGTACTTGGTAGACTTGTCCTCTTCTTCCATCCTATATACGACGGATGTGCCTGCTCCAAGTACAGTAACATGCGGATCCCCGAGGGACATCCTGATTCCCCGGAAATTATAAAGCACATCCGACCAGGTGTTGGCAGTATTCACCTCGTCCAGCCCCAGTTCCTCCTGGGTCATCTGATTAAATGCCGCAAGCTCCAGCCTGCTGGTCTCCATGATCTGTCTGGCCAGCTTCAGTCGTCTCGCACCGTCGTGCCCATGGCCCCTGACCACTGATGAAGTGATATGGGTGATGTATTTATCACAGAATCTGATCAGATCCTCATATGCATAGCAAAGAGGCTTTTTGGCCTTATCAAAACCGACTCCCTTAACAACAGGCTTTTGAAGCTGGGTGTTGAGTGTTACTATGGCTTTCTTTACCTGCTCCATCTCCTTACTGTCACTGTAGGTGACAAACATGTGAGATACTTTGGACTGCAAAAGCTCTTCCCTTGCGGCTTCAAAATCCATATAGAGGCCTTCCTTTTTAGTCTGGACAGGCTGCTGGACTTCCTTCTCAGTTTCCGTATCCTCCTCTTCGACAAACTCATGAGCGGCGTCCACGTTCAGGATATTGTCCCCCTCATGTTCATAAGTGACATCCTCTACCACAATGCCATGATCCTGATCCGCGATCTTTTCCCTGACCTCAGTCTCATCGGCCGGCACATCCCTGACAAAGCTCCAATCCATAAACTGGGGCTTATCGGAATTACCCAGTCCGCTGGTCTTTGTCTTCATCCGGGTAAACACGCCTAAGCTTTGCATCTGTCTGTATTTTTCCTCCAGCTCCGCCTCGTTCTCATATAAAACAAGCTTCTGGTCCGCGGTAGCATCATCGGCTGTGCGGGTGTCGATCTGATCCAAAACCACCAGTATCCTGGACTGCAGCGCTCCTATCTCCTCTTCGGATCTGGTATCTGTAAAATCCGCCTTCAGGGCTTCGGGGTGGTCCTTGTAGTATCTGAGTCTCCTGACCATTTCCGCCGGCAGATATTTTACCGTGTTTGCATCTATGCTCTTGGTGGTGAAGCCCATGAGATTTGAGTGGGTGCCGAATACCACATCACGGCCCGTAAGATTTCCGAAGGCCAGATCATTATCTATGGCCTTGATATGCTTTACTACCCATACCTCGGTTGTCTTTCCGTCCCTTGTCACCCTCTGTTTTTCATAATCGGTAACCATATAGTTATTGATATGCCGGTCCACCTGACCGCAGATCATGTCCAAAACCTGCATTGAAAAGATCTGTCCCAGAGCCTGTGGGCTGTACTCTATGCTGCAGTTTCTAAGTTTGGCGGAAGCTAAGAATTTTGCAAACTCCATCCCCTTAACCTCTTCCATGGCATTGGCCTTTGCAAAGGTTCCGTCCCCGTTATCTAAAAGTACCGTCTTTGATTCCGCCACTATATCTGAAAGCCCCAGACTTTTGGCCATGACGGATGTGGAGACGTTCCTGTCGGAAATGACAGCTCCCGGAGTAATCTCTGCGTACTCTGAATTCGTGTACTCATTGTATTTTTTATACGAACCCCTGATAAGCTCTTCAAAGCCCACCATATTGACATTATCGCCCTCTAAAAAGAGATCCCAGAACCTTCTGGCTCCGGCAAAGCCTGCCCCCATTAAATAACTCACCTGCTTATCCACATACCTCTTATCCGCATTGGCCATCTGCTGTTCAGTGGCTTCCTTTGGCAGATCCTCCCTTACCGTATTGGCTAACTGGCTCAGGCTGGACCCGATGGCTGTCAGGATATCCCCCACTAATTTGTCGTTACCTCCCACATATTCCTTCAGATTTTTAAGCATTCTGGCGACATGCACGCTGGCGTTTGAGACCGTCTCCTGTACAGACAGCATTTCACTTCCCCTGCCCAAAAGCCTCTGCTGTCTCTTGACGAAATACTTCTTATCACCTTCCTTTACCTTGTATAAAGTGGAGGCTCCGCCTCCCACCATCTCCAGTTTGGGATCGTCTACATCGATCTTTATGGCACGGATATTGTACAGGACGTTTTCCCACACCCCCGGAACCGGTTCCAGTTTGCCTACCTTGATCTGGGCAGCAGCTATCTCAAATAACTGCTGTTCCTCTTTGTACTGTACGATCCTTTCCTGAGCCAGCTTGTATTCTGCCATCTCCTTTCCGGAAAGAGCGCCTATGTTCTCCAGCTCCGCGATCCGGCTCGCAAGAGATGAATTCATCTCCCTGTATTCTGTCACGATCTCATTGATCTGGGCAATAAGCTCCTTGGGATCAGAGGGTATGCTTTTTCTCAAAAGCCCGGCCAGGTCACTCCTCATGTCCTCTGCTCCCTTGATGTGCTCACTGATCTTTTCATAATCCTTTGACTCACCCAGCTTCTTCTGATACAGCTCCCGTGTACTCATTCCCTTTCCAAACTTAAGCTTGCCACGCTTTTCAACCGCATCAAAAAGAGCCTTAGCTCCGGGATTGTCCTTTACTTTTTCCTTCAGCTGCTTGTACTGGGGATCCTCTTCATTGAGATCCGAATTCAAAAGAAGGGCATAATATGGAGACTGCATGATCTGTATCCTGTTTTCGTATGCTTCCCGGATGTCCTTACAGACTTCGATCTTCGCCCGCAGCTCCACCACGCGCCTGTCCACCTTGCCCTCATCAAAAAAGTCTAAAAGGTTATCTGCTGTTGAAACCGCAAACAGTGCAGGATAATGATGCTCAAAGTTGTACAAAAACTCATGATCATCCTGAAATTCAAACTTGTCCATCCCGTGCAGATGCACATTTATACGATCCAAAAGATGCAAAGCCGCTTCCTTTTGCGTCTGCTCATCACCGGAAAACAGATTCTTAAGATGTATATATTCCTGAGCCGGCAGAATGGTGGACAAGTCCTCTATGAAGCCCATATACTCTTTCGGCACATCCACATCTTCGTTATTTCTAAAAAACACCTGTGCGGCTCCCGACCTGTCACTGATGGACTTCTTAACATCCCAGCTGGCTTCCATCTGAAACTTTGCCTTTTCCATATAGCTTTTTTTTCGCTTCGACTGGTGGGAATCCATAAGGGCAGCATCACCAAAAGCCTTCTGTCTGGAGGGCTCGTAAGCAGATTCCAGCTTTGCATCAGTAATACGGGTTACCTTTTCCTCATACCACTGAGCCATCTCTGCCGAGGTCTTCATGCTGTCTATGAGCCGTGATCCGGACTCCAGCACATCCTCATCAAAAGGATCATAATTTCTTTTAGTTATTTTAAGTCCTTTTTCCTTCTGTTTCTACGGAAGCTGTCAATTCCTCCGATACAGTAGTTTTCATTCCCTGTACACTCATGTTTTATCCCTCTCTGATACTGTCATCAACTGTTTACCACCGAATCATTTCGACATTAAAGAAAATACTATTGCCGCGTACCCTTCCTTTAATCTCCCGTATCTACAGGTATTTAGCATGTCAGCATAGGCCCCCTCCCATTCCTCTTCAGTTTCGACTAATGTTATCATCTGGTACTGTACCTGTGTCTTAAGGTCATCTACTACACCTTTTATCCTGTCCTTTAGTGCGTCTATCTCATCAGGGGTCCTGATATCTGACTGCTCCAGTGCGATCTTTTCAAGGCCTTCCCAGTTATTCTCCTCCAGCCTCAAAAGCTGTTCATAAAATCCTTTTTCCAGATACGGTATGGTGATCGATCCATTTTCCTCTATGCGCGACATAAACGAAAGCATGGCACTTGTGCTATACCTGATATCCTCATATTTAAGCCCGCCGAAGGACATGTCGTTGTCTATGGCCTTTATGCCTGTCACCGTGACCTCTCCCGGTACGGAATCATCTATTATCACATTGTAATTATTTAAATGCCTGTCCACCTGTCCGCAGATCAGGTCAAACACCTGCAGCTTATTAAGCTGGCTTATGGCTTGGGGTGACATATGCATTGTGAGACCGTTAAATTCACAATAATCCAAAAGCTCAGCCATGGTAAATGTCTCCACGCCCTCCATCTCATTTGCGCGGAACATCCTGCCATCTT
>JAILEN010000172.1 GCA_024687655.1 Lachnospiraceae bacterium
CCCCTATTAAGGGAAGCATGTTGAGGATGAAACATACTACAACGACTATTATATACTGTTTGTGGTCGTTGTTAAGTCCCCAGTAGGCTCTGTTCCAGATAGCGTGTACACATACTACTGTTACTCCCAGATAGATGCCCACTGCATGCCACATATACTCTGTGATGGGAAGCTCCGGGTAGCCGCCCACTGAAAAGATCAACATGATCGCTTCGTATACAAGTAAGGTGTAAAAGCCGTAGGTGTATCCCCGGCCCTTGATGGCCTTCTGTCTCTCGTCGTACTCTGTTTTGATCCGGTGATCCTTGTTAACCGCTTTAAAAATAAAAACGCAAATTATAAGTCCTACTACGATGCCGATTGCCATACCTGCTGATGTTAAAACTTTCATGATATATTGCCTCCTGATCTATCTCGCCTCCGGGTCAGGAGTAAAATCTCTAGCCTGCACCCTCCGGCTCTGTTATATGGATTGTTGTTACCACTCGGGATGATCGGGACGTCTCCGTCACATCCTGTAATTATATATACTACTTGTATAGCATATTGTCAAGTATATTTTACATTTTTCTATAAAAAGATCCTTCGCTGCGCTCAGAATGACAGGGAGGAGGGGAGAGCTCAGAATGGCATGGAGGAGGAGGAGAGCTCAGAATGACAGGGAGGAGGCAAAAGATCCTTCGCTGCGCTCAGGATGACAGGGGTAACACGCAGGATGTTTAGGGCGGGCTATAGATGAGCTATAGATGACATGGGCGGAATTATATAGTAAAATAGTACAAGTTCAGTCGCAGGAGGTAAATATGACAGACACAGTTCTTTTGGATATGGATGGGACCATCATCGATTCGGGTCCCGGGATAATGAGATGCATCAATTTCACCTTAGAGCATTACGGAAGAGAAAAGGCGCCCCTGGAGGTTTTGAGAAAATGCGTGGGCCCTCCCCTTTCGGATACATTTAAAAACAGATTCGGCTTTCCCGAGGATAAGGTGATGGAGGCCATAAACGTCTACCGCGCTGAATACAACAGGGCCGGCATCTTTGAATGTGAGCTCTACCCCGGACTCGTAGAGTGTCTGAAATCGCTCACCGAAAATGGCTACGATGTGGTAGTCACCTCCTCAAAGTACGAGGCGGCCTGCCGCAGGATAGTGGAGCATTTCGGGATAGATAAATGTTTTTACGATGTGGTAGGCTCCACCGGCGACGCATCCCGGGAGACCAAGACCGAGGTGCTGGAGGCATTTTTCGAACTCCATCCGGATAAGAAAAAGGAAAACTCCATCCTGGTGGGGGACACCCATTACGATGCGGAGGGAGCAAAAAACGCAGGCATCAGATTTTTGGCCGTAAGCTATGGCTACGGAACGATGGAAAGCCTGGAGGCCACGGAAAACGCAGGCATTGTGGACTCACCCAAAAAGATTTATGACGCCATCACGGCACTGTGAGTAAAAGGGGGATTTTTATGAAGCAGATAGATACCTTTCCTACCAATAAGATACAGGATCTGGAATACCGGGCGGGGCGTGTGTTTCCCTTCGGCGCCACCGTGGTGGAGGACGGAGTGAATTTCAGCGTCTACTCCAAGGAGGCTGCCTCCTGTACCCTGGTGCTCTATCATCACGGGCAGAAAAAGCCCTTTGTGGAGATCCCCTTCCCCGAAAGCTTCAAGGTGGGAAACGTGTACACCATGATGGTCTTCGGTCTCAACATCGACACCACGGAATACGGCTATCGCTTTGACGGCGAGCACGATCCCGCCCGGGGCCTTTTATTTGATAAGGAAAAAGTCCTTTTGGATCCCTATGCCAAAGCGGTGTCCGGTCGCAGCAAATGGGGAGAGCGCACAAAGGATTCCTATTTCCGTGGCGCCATCATCCGCGAGGACTTCGCCTGGGAAGAGGATAAGATACATAATTATAAATTAAATGACCTGGTGATCTACGAGCTTCACATCCGCTCATTTTCCGTTCACGAAAG
Organism: Lachnospiraceae bacterium; assembly: GCA_024687655.1. Classification (GTDB taxonomy): domain Bacteria; phylum Bacillota; class Clostridia; order Lachnospirales; family Lachnospiraceae; genus JAILEN01. Next base: position 1,987 of record JAILEN010000172.1, read on the forward strand.
CAATAAAGAAAAATACGGCGGCACCTTTGCCGGACTGGTAAAAAAGATCCCCTACCTGAAGGAGTTGGGCGTAAACTGTGTGGAGCTGATGCCCATATTTGAGTTTGATGAGTTTGAGAATTCCCGCGAGGTGGATGGACGGCAGTTATTGAATTACTGGGGTTACTCCACGGTAGACTTTTTTGCTCCCAAGTGCGGCTACGCCAGATCCGCGCCATATGGCATGCAGTCGGATGAGCTCAAAAACATGGTGGAGGATCTCCACAAGAACGGCATCGAGGTCATCCTGGATGTGGTGTTCAATCACACCGCCGAGGGCAACGAAAACGGCCCCTATATCTCCTACCGCGGCATCGACAACAGGACCTACTATCTGCTGACCCCGGAGGGATATTATTATAATTTCAGCGGATGCGGCAACACCATGAACTGCAATAATGCGGTGGTGAGGAACATGATACTGGACTGCCTGCGCTACTGGGTTTCAGCCTACCATATCGACGGCTTCCGCTTCGATCTGGCATCTATTTTGACCCGTGATGAAAACGGTGCGCCCATGATCACGCCTCCACTTTTGGAGACCCTGGCCCGGGATCCGGTGCTGGGCAGCGCCAAGCTCATTGCCGAGGCATGGGATGCAGGCGGACTGTATCAGGTAGGTACCTTCCCTTCCTGGAACCGCTGGTCCGAGTGGAACGGAAAGTACCGGGACTGCCTGAGACGTTTCATCAAGGGGGAGGGTTCTGCAGCGCCCGAGCTTTTCACCAGGATAGCCGGCTCCGACGATATGTATGGCGGCAGGAGCCCCAGCGTATCCATCAACTTTGTGACCTGTCACGACGGCTTCACGCTCTACGATCTGGTCTCCTACAATGACAAGCACAACGAGCAAAACGGCGAGGGCAACCGGGACGGCTGCAACGACAACAACAGCTGGAACTGCGGTGCAGAGGGAGAGACCGACGACCCGGAGATCAACAACCTGCGCAGACGGCAGATGAAAAATATGCTAACTATACTTTTGACCAGCCGGGGCGTGCCCATGCTGCTATCCGGGGATGAGTTCGCCAACACCCAGTTCGGCAACAACAACGCCTACTGTCAGGACAATGAGATTTCCTGGCTCAACTGGGATATGCTGGATAAAAACCGTGACCTTTTTGAATTTACGAAAAATATGATCGCCTTCCGCATGGCTCATCCGGTGCTGAGAGCCAATGGTTTTTATTACGACAACAACGGCACCGGCTATCCCGAGATGACCTTCCATGGTATCAATCCATGGGAGCTGGACCGTGGCGCGGATACACTCACTTTTGCATATCTTTTTGCAGAGGATCATGTGAAGTACGGCACAAAAAAAGATGCCTTCATCTATGTGATGGTCAACGCACATTGGGAAGGACATGAGTATTACCTGCCCATAATCCCGGAAGGCTTTGTATGGCATCTGTCTGCGGGCTCCTATGGAGAGTCCTGTCCTGTGGGAAAGGAAAAGAAGCTGGATGCGGCGGGGAGTTTTTATCTGCCACCCCGGAGCAGTGCGGTACTGCTGGCAAAATAAGATTCTTCGCTGCGCTCAGAATGACATAAGACGGTACGCGGAATGACACAGAATAAAATAACCGCCCCGGAGGGGGCGACCATTTTCATTATAGCACTTTTGGAAAAAAAGCACAACTTGTGGAATATTTCGTTTTCTGGCATACTATATGTTGTAACCTGTATCTTTTCTTTTCTAAGAAAAAAGGAGGCGGATATTCTATGTCAAAAACATCTTCGCTACCCATCATCCTCATTGATGGCGTTCCGATGGAATTCACCTACGACGGTGAGGTCAACCCCTCAGCATGGCTTTATCTTTCGGACGGGACATACCTGGAGATCGAGCATGAAGAACGGATGCCCGCGAACGAAAGATATTTCTATGTCAGGCACCATTGCTCCTGCAGGGATTACAGAATGGGGTTGTACTCCGAATCGGAGGGATGCATGCTTCAGATGACCACGGACACCTTTTCGGAGGCAGCCGGTTTCGTGAGGGATACGGTAGAAGAAGCAAAGACACGTGATATACACATAGAACATCTCAGAAAAACAGCATAATGACAGAAATGGGGCTGGCGCACCGGATAGTTGGTGCACAGCTCCTTTTTTGTGTACATATTTTTATTGCTTTCTGGAAAAATAGTGTGATACCATAATTGTGTTGCATTATTGTTGCAGTTGGTGTGATAGAATAACATCGGAGCGACGGTCTGTGCGCTCCGGAGAGAGGGAGAGCAATATGGAGTTTACAGGGATTGGTGAGCGAAACTATCAGTCGTTTTCTAACCTTTTACCGGGGGTTGGTTTGTCGCGTGATAAAATGTATATAGGTGCGATAGAGGATAATACTGCTGTCGGTGCCGGCGAGTTTTCCAGTGACGGAGACTTGCTGGTACTCGACAGCATTTTTGTTATTGATAATTATCGCAGACGGGGGATAGCATCTGCCATGCTCTGTGAGATCTCCACCTTTGCAGAGTCCGCGGGAGCCGGAGGTATCTGGGCAGACTATCCGTCTGACGAGGGGACGGATGCTTTTTTGAAGGACTGTGGTTTTGTCACCATGGAGGACTGTGTTTTTTACCAGGTGCCCATCAGGGACATTTTGGAGTCAGAAGCATCGCAGGAGATCTTCGGGATGATCCCGGACAAGCCGGAGAATTCCATAAGAGTGTGCTCCTTTGCGGATCTTTCATCTTCGCAGCTTAACAATATCAAGAGCAAACTGGTGGAAAGCGATATTGATGATGTGGACAAGATGATATCGACCCTGCCGGACCCGACCACCAGCATCGCAGTGTACAGGGATGCACATCGTAAAGATATAGGTGCAGTTATTATTACGGATGTCACGGGAGATTATGTGACCATAAAGTATATGGCCAATATGGGCGGCAACCCCAAGGACTTTGCACTGCTTTTAAAGTCCTTTTACAAGATGACCCTGAAAAAACATTTGACCTACAAAACATTGTCGTTTTGTACGGTGGAGCAGGAGATAAAGCAGATAATCGAAAAGTTTGCGGGACACGAACTGACACCCACCGGAAGTATGATGGTGGCATACAGGAATCTGTGATCAAAGTCGGGCCCGGGCCCGAGGTGTGTGTAGAAAAGGGAGAGAAGAGATGAGTGTTCAGGGTTTTGCAACCACAGTTTCAGAGGAAGAAAAAAAAGCGGCGAAAAAAGAAGAAAGAAAGCTGACTGCCCATGAAGTTTCGCTTGAAGCAGACGTCCTGGAATCACAGAATCGTCTTGTGGACGGCATAGCCACACAATGGCAGATGGCTCAGTGGAAGGACAGGTACGGCTACGCGCGGCCCAGTGAGGCCAGGCTGGAGGAAGCATATGACAAATCTCAGTCCGCTGCCTTCAGCACTGCGACCGAAAGTCTTTTGGAGTCCCACAAATACAAGCGCAAAAAGCGCTATAAGAAAAAAGCCGTAATGCAGGTCAATGCCTGTGAACTGTACAATGATGTATATCATTACAGAAATGATGCTCGTGATGTGTTCTGCAAGAAAAAATCAAGCCTTAAGTTTTCCGAGGAGGATGTGGCATTTGTTCAGGACTGGAGCGCTTTTTACTATGAGGGGGAGGGCTCCAAAAACACAGGCTTTAATGATCTGGCAAAGCTTTTTTCAGATGATGAGCAGACTCAAAGGGCAGAGGCGCAGAGAATGGCAGATACGCTTATGGACATGGATCTGTCTGTCTTTGAGTACAAGGATGACACGGAATTTCTGACCAGATTCAATGATCAGTATAAAAAAGTTTGTGCTTTTTCTGATTTTGAAAAAATAATAAAGCTTTTGGATGATGGTGAAGATGACGAAAAGATCACCAGACTTAAGGCCAGAGTCAGGGTAATAAATGATATCAGGGCTGATTACGAAAACAGGCTCCAGATCATGCAGTCCCCTTATTATGCACTGATGCTGGAGCGGGATACAGATGAGGCTGCGTTTTCGGCATTAAAAGATGAACAGATATATTCTTCAGGCAGGGCATACTTTGATGCAGTGGAAAAAAAGATGTATTTAAGATTCGGAAGCGGTTCAAGCGCAAAGGATCTGGAAAAACTATATATTACGGGAGAATACGCCATAGAAGAAGAAAAACTGCCCGAAACCATGGAAGAAGCAGAAAGAATGCGGGATGAGGAGTTAGTGGCCCGTG
>JAILEN010000199.1 GCA_024687655.1 Lachnospiraceae bacterium
ATCACCGATAACAGTTTCTCTGATGAGTCCTTTTTCATAGGCCATATCCTGGATTTTGTACCATGCTTTTACGGGCGGATGTCCCGCTTCCACGAACCACTCATCCGGAGGATACTTGCGATTTATTTCTTCCGTGGGCTCAAACCTTTTGTTAATATCCTCCGGTGTTATTCCTTCCACATAATGCATCGCAGTAAGTTTATAAATATCAACCCCAAGCATGAGTGCCTTGCCGCCATTGTGAATCGGATAATCAAGGCCGCTTGTTACCGCTTCTTTTCCATGTTTGCCCCATCCGGAAGCACTGATTGTATCCGTCCCTGTATAGGTGTTGGGTTGTTTTCTGAATGTATCGGCTATGATTCCCATGGCTGTTCTATCTGCATCTAAAGGAAGTACCTTTATTTTTACTGTTATACCAAGTATTTTATCCTCCTCAGACAGTGGCAATTCCTCACTTAGGCGTAATGAAGGCATGAAAATGCTGCCTTCTTCCGTAACGATCTCCTTTAAAACATCTATCACTGTTTCAGCTCCACCTTCAAGTTCTCCAAAGCTGCTAAGAGATGAGTGAACCTCTAATATCATGCCTTTTTCAATCCCAAGATCAATCAACGCTCTTTTTAACATTTCCTTTGTGACCATGATCAGCAAAAGCCCTTTCTAAATTTTACAATCAATAAAAATGTTCCCGTGCATCAAGATTGTTTCCGATAATAGCTCCAACCTTTTCGCACGATTCCATCTCCGGGCAGCTACCGCAGGTCTCCATCTGTTTTTCTCTCGCACACTGTCTGATCGGACATAAAGAATCGCAGTACACTGTCTTCACTCCCGGAATCCGGCAACCGGAGCAGTTGATCATTTCCGGTTTGATTTCTACTCCATTAAGCCTAGTCCATTTCAAATTACCTCCTTCTGTCTGTTATCTCATCTTTCCATGTTTGCGTTCTTATGCCGCAAATCACCGCAATTATAATCAGATATACCAAAGACAATACTACATAGAACCAGATATCAACCTTCAGAAAGCAGTACAAGAAATTGAAGCAAAAATGTATTACGATGCCGTAGATCAGATTGTCATTTTTCTCCATAAAAAAGTTCATGATAAAACAAAGCCCCGTCATGACAACAACATTGGATATGACATATGGGATCATCTGGATCCCCATATAATCCGAATCAACAAACCATAGTACCGTGTGCCAGAATGCCCATATTACTCCCTGTATTAACGATGCCTTAAAAAAACTGTACTTCCCATTTAAATACGGTCTCAAATATCCTCTCCATCCTGATTCTTCTCCGGTGGGACCGGTTGTGACGGAAAACAGAAAAGAAGCCCAAAATGGGTATGCTCCCAGACTCCAATATAATCCGAATCCTTTTCCCTGAATCAGTGATAGTACAAATACCGTTACAAGTGTTGCAGATATTGTAATGATCGCAGAAATGATCAACGACAGGAGTGATATTCTCGCTCCAAAAGCCTTTTTGTAGAAACCTATAATAGTGTCATCAGGACAAAAAAACTTAAACCCCGCAAGAAGCACTATCGTCGGTGCCCATGCGCACACATTTGACAGAATACGCATCATGACCGGTGAACAGTGAAATACCATGCTTGCCGTTCCGCAAATTCCCAAAACCATGAACCAGAAAACAATATAACTGAGTATCACATATCTTTTTATCCTCTTCGATTTCATCTTCTCCTCCTCTCGACCACCGGTCTGTAGAGCGCATTATTTTTCCCCGTCACATGACGGGGATCTAACTATCCAAAAAGTTCCATAAGTGAATTGAGCGAACCTTCCCTTGCTCCCAGCATCCTCTCGAGATTATATACAAAACCTGTTGCAAGCTCCTTTGGATCTGTTGCTGCTTCTTCCATATCCGTAAGTGAATACGACAATGCCATATGTACCGCTGATTCCGGATGCTTTGTCGAAAAGAATCCCTGTTTTATGCCGTCTTTCACGATTTTGATCATGATCGGACTGATCTTTTCTATCGTAAGAGTATGGGATTTTTGATGAAACAGGGCATTCTGCGGCAAGTGGATCGTCTCGATCATTCTCCCATCCTTACTTCCTTCGATATTGATAGCCTTAATCACACCGATAATACGATCCGGTATTGATAGTTTTGAATCCTCTCCATAGGGCGCTGCAGCTTTAGCCATGTTATCAGTCATCTCACATAAAAGGGCATCCAATATCTCCTCTTTGGATGTGAAATGATAATACAAGGTTCCTTTGGCAATCCCGACTGCATTCATAATATCCACAGTGCTTGTGGCCTCATAGCCCTTTGAAAGAAAGAGTTTTCTGGCAGCCTCGATTATCTCTTTTCTACGTTCTTCCGTGGATTTTGGATCTGACATTTCATCCTCCATCAGCTATATCGACCGACGGTCGATGCGGGTATTATATCATATTCTTTTCTTTTGTAAAGTCCTTTTTACAAATTCGTTCATCCAAATATCTGCCCCGGTAACTTCAGCTTCTCCTTGGGCGGAAAGCCTTTGTCGAACTCGTCAACATCGGCATCATCCACATAATACCCCTGGGGTGTCTGATAGACTCCGGTCACATCATCCAGATATCCGGAGATCAACTCCTTACAGAGAAAAAAGGAATCGTCCTCGCCCTCAGCCAGGTCATGATACCTGATGCCAAACTCTCTGGCATAGGTAAAACCACTCTTGCCATAGAAATCAATGTTGCCTTCAAAAAGAACGGCTCCGTAGCCCATCTTGGCCGCCTTCTCCAAAGAATAGTCCAATATGGCTTTACCATAACCCTTGCGCTTCAGTTCAGGGGTAATACCGATTGGGCCCATGGTTAAGACCGGTATCGTTCTTCCGTCATCCGCTTCAATGATGGTCTTCATAAACATATTCTGCCCAATCAGCTTTCCATCCTGCTCCATAACAAAATCCAACTCCTTCACGAAAGCAGGATCATCCCTCAACACATGGATCACATAATGCTCGCTGCATCCGGGACGGTATACGTTCCAGAACGCTTCCCTCACCAGGTTCTCAACATTCCTATGATCCTCTTCCTTTTCCAAACGTATTGTATAATCCTTTGTATTCATCCTTCCATTCCTCCGAGCATCTTTTTCGCCTTCCCGCACCACTTCAGATACGCTTCATATGT
>JAILEN010000209.1 GCA_024687655.1 Lachnospiraceae bacterium
TGCAATAGTGTTACAATGTTCATGAGAGTACCTCCTTGGTAAATATTTTTTTGTTCAATTCCATTATACCTTTTTTGGAGTGTACTCTCATTTTTTGTTCTTATTCAACTGACAAATTTTTTACGCCAACTTCATAAAAAACCACATGGATATGGTGAGTAAAATTGCCTTAATTATGTTGTCGGCGATCATGCAGTACCAGACCTCCGTGAGTCCCAGATGCCAGACCTTTACCACCAGGAAGGTGAAAAGGATGCGGATACCCCACATGGAAAAGGCCTCAACATAAAACACGATCTTTGTTTCTCCCATTCCATAGAAGAGTCCCTGCATACAGATATACAGTCCGAAGACTGCCTCGGTAAAGGCTATGAGCCGAAGCATCTGCGCCCCCAGCTCGATGACACGTCCGCTGTTTGTAAAGACCGCCATCAGCGGCGTGGCGGTAAAGAAAAGGATCAGGCCATTTAAGAACATGACCCCCATGGTCATCACCACCGAAGCCTTTATTATGGTAGAAAGCTTTTTTCTGTTCCTCTCGCCGATGGCCACTCCAGTCATGGCGGAGGTGGCGGAGGAAAAACCGTAGCCCGGTATATAGAAGATCTCCTCGGCATTTACGGCCAGTGAGTGGGCCGCAAAAATGGTGGTGCCCATTCCCGATACCAGACCGGCAAATACCACATATCCCATATGTGAAGTGATGCGTGCGCCCAGCGCCGGCAGGGCAATGGCGGATATCTCCCCCATGAGTCCCGCGTCCGGCCTGATGATGTTTCTGGCCCTGAAGGAAAACTGCGGTTTTCTGCAAAATACAATAAACATCAGCGTTCCCCCGACCACATGGCAGATAGCCGTGGCATAGGCCGCTCCCTTGACGCCCCAGTGGAATACATAGATAAAAAGATAGTCCAGGGGCACGTTTAATACACTTGCGATCAGGTTGACTATCATGGGTGTCTTGGTGTCAAGGGTGGCACGGATCGAAGCACCGAAGATCAGCTCCGCAGCCCGAAAGAGCATTGGCAGACTTATGATGAAAAAATACTCGCTGGCCGGTCCCCTGACGTCAGGCTCCGAACCCATCCACACCGGTATCACGGGCGCCAGCAAAAGCGACAGGCCGCCAACCACCACTGCACATAAAACAACCAAAAAGACCGCCTGCTCAGACAGTCTTCTCAGTCTCTCATCATCCTTCTCACCCACCGCCTTTGACATCATTGCCAAAAGGGCTATTCCCACAGAATGTATGGTCCCTCCGATGAGCCATCCTATGGTGGTGGTAGTGGATACCGCCGCCGTGGCCGTCTCCCCCAGATGTCCCACCATGGCGGTGTCCACATACTGGAGCAGGGTACTCATGATCTCCTCCATCACAGTGGGGATGGAGAGGATGATCATATTTTTAATTATGTTTTTGTTTTTATTGTCTATATTGATAAATGGCATTTCTAAAAAGATCCTTCGCTGCGCTCAGGATGACATAGAGCGATCAGGATGACTGGGCACACTTAGGATGACTGGATGGCATAGGCATTCAGTCCCTGTTTAAGACGGTTCAGACCATCCTCAACCAGGGATCTGGGGCATGCCACATTCAGTCTTAAAAATCTGTTTCCTTCACCGCCGTATATTTCACCGGTGGATAAAAACAGTCCCGTCTCTCTTCTGATAAATGCCTGGAGACGTGTGGACTCGTCCGTATAGTGGCTTACATCCAGCCACATAAGATAGGTGGCATCCTGATGCACTGCGCTCACTTTGGGAAGCTCGGTCTTTATAAACTCATATACCCTTGTCTTATTGTCCTCAATATACTGCCGAAGCTCGGTCAGCCACTCCCAGCCCTCATCGGAAAAAGCGGCAATGGTGGCATCTATGGCAAAAGCATTGGGCTCTGCCACCTCATCGGTATTCAGCGCCCGATCCATCCGCTGTCTCAGTCCCTCCTCCGGAACTATTACTGCCGCCGATGTGATGCCCGGTATGCCGAAGCATTTTGTGGGGGCCACCGCAGTGATGCTGTTCATACGGCAGGTCTCTGATACAGAGGCATAGGGCACATAGGAGCATCCCGGCGCCGTCAGATCACAGTGGATCTCATCGGAAAAGACAAGCACATGATGCCTCTTCGCCAGTTCTCCCAACTTTGCCAGTGTGTCCGCATCCCATATCTTGCCCACGGGATTCTGGGGATTGCAAAGGATCATCATGGTAGTCTGGGGATCCGAAAACTTCCTCTCCAGATCCTCAAAGTCCATCTCGTATTCACCGTCCCGGCACACCAGTGGACTCTCCGCCACCCTGCGTCCGTTATTTATCACGCAATTGAAAAAGATATTGTAAACCGGGGTCTGGATCACCACCCGCTCCGCAGGTGTGGTAAACTTCCTCACCGCCGTGGATATGGCCGGGATCACGCCGGTGGTAAAGATCAGCCATTTTTTATCTATCACCAGGTCATGGTGCTTCAGCCACCAGTCCTGATAGCACTTGGCCCATCCATCCGGAATAATGCTATATCCGAATATCCCGTGGGCAGCCCTTTTTTCTATGGCTCTGCGAACACATGGCGCCGTGTAAAAGTCCATGTCCGCCACCCACATGGGAAGCTCTCCGTCCCGGACGTCCCACTTCAGGGATCCGGTACCGGAGCGATCTATTTCTTCATCAAAGTTGTACTTTTCCATATATTCTCCTTAAAGATCCTTCGCTTCGCTCAGGATGACAGGGGGGACTCACGGATGACAGGGGGGACTCACGGATGACAGGGGGGACTCACGGATGACAGGGGGGACTCACGGATGACAGGGAGCCTTTTTGTCATTCCGAGGGCGTAGCCCGAAGAATCCTTACCATAACCCGTCTGGTGTATCTGTCGTTTCTACGATGTCATCGCAAATGATCTTCGTCTTTGTCGGATCGATCCTGTCCTTTTGTATCACCAGATGATTTATCCTGTCTGCCCTGATGGTACCGCTCTTGGGATTGAAGACGCTGTCCACATTGCCACGGATATCCGCATCCACATCGCAGTACTCAAAAGCCAGAGTAGTATTGATAAGCCGGCAGTTTTTCATCACCAGGTTGTCTATATAGCACATACCCTGGAGGCTCTCTATGGTACAGTTTTCCAGGGTTAGATTGTTTGAATTCCATCCCAGGTACTCACCGGATACAAAGCTGTCCCGCACCGTCACATTATCGGAGTTCCAAAAGGCATCCTTGGTAGCCAGATGGGAATTGATAACCTCCACATTTTCCACGCCATCAAAGCTGTAGTTGCCGATGAGATCCAGCCCGTCCACCTTTATGTTTTTGGAATTCATCAATAGATAGGGTCCATGAGCCTTAACATCCTTAAGCGTAACCCCGTCACAGCTCCACAGGGTCTCCTCAGCATTGGGGATCATCACGTTCTCAAGGGTGATATCCCGGCATCTGCGGAAGTTCTTGGGCGCTTCTACTATGGAGTTTTTCATATGAAAGCCCCTGGTATACCACACCCCGGCCCTGGCCATTTCAAAAAAGGTGACCCGGTCAAGCTCCACCCCGTCACAGTACCAGAATGGATATTTGTACCTGAACAGACACTCACTGGCACTGACATTTTTGCTCTCCTTAAGAGGGGATTCCCCATCTTCAAAAACGCAGCCGTTCAGGCTGACGCCATCGGAGCCAAAAAGAGCCCGCTCCTCAGTGAATTTTGTATCCATGTATTCCATTTTTGTTCCTCCTTAATAAGATTCTTCGCTTCGCTCAGAATGACACCGGGATGGCTTCGCTCAGAATGACAGCGGGACGGTTTCGCTCGGACTGGCACTGAGCGGCTTCGCTCAGGATATCATCAGTTTTTCGCACAGGGCCATACGCTCCTTTGTGGGAGCACTGTTTTCAAAAGTGACGCTGCCTGAATGCTCCGCCGGATTGGCCAGTCCTGCCTCAGAAAGCCTCCGTTTTAATTCCTTTGCCGTACCGTAGGATCCGTCAAAGATCTCCACCCCGTCACCCAGCACCTCTCCTATGACCTGAGCCACAAAAGGATAGTGGGTGCAGCCCAAAACCACAGCGTCCACCTGATGTGATCCGCCCACTCTGTATACCGCCAGAAGCTCCATCAAAAACTTGCGCAGATCCGGAGAATCCAACTCCCCTCTTTCCACAAACTCCATGAGTCCCGGAGCCGCCAGGGGGATCACATCCGCATTGCCCCCAAACCGGTTCAAAAGCTTGAGAAATTTCTCCTCCCTCACCGTCATGGGTGTGGCAAGCACCAGGACCCGGCCGGTGGGATACTTTTCCACCGCAGGCTTAAGCGCCGGCTCAATCCCTACCAGTGGCACCTCGGGATGCATCTGTCGAAGCACCCGGGCCGCTGCAGAGGTGGCGGTGTTGCAGGCTATGGCAACTGCCTTGGCACCACGAGTCAGAAAGTCCTCGGTATGCTCCACAGTCAGAGCGCGTACCTCCTCCGTCGTCCTGGTACCGTAGGGTGCATTTTTTGAATCTCCATAATATAAAAAATCCTCATTGGGCATCAGGCGGACCATTTCCCTTAACACACTGATCCCGCCAACTCCCGAGTCAAATACCGCAATAAAACCTTTCATGCTGTTGCCCCTTATCCAAAGATCCTTCGCTACGCTCAGGATGACAAATGGTCACTGTCATTCTGAGGGCTTCAGCCCGAAGAATCCTTTCCAGTAAATTTTATAACAAAAATCAAAAAAAGCAACCATCTTGTTAAACTCGCAAATTCGTGGTATAGTATGTTAAGTCTGAAAAGGGGGACAACATGGCAAGATTAAGCAGATTTGACATTTTAGCAGAAAATGACCGCAGGCCACGCAGAGCCTGCAAGGAATGTGGGCGCCCCCTGGCCAGCTCCCATGTGGGTGATCTGTGCGACCAGTGCAGGGACGACGCCATATACCAGGAGGTTAAAAAATACATCACCGAGCATGACGTAGGTGAGTATGAGGTGGCCGAAAAGTTTGACATCCCCGTAGATACAGTAAGGCGGTGGATCAAGGCGGGCTACATGGATTACAAGACCAATCCCAGGATAACAGAATAAGCTCAGGCGGTTCCGATGGAACCGCCTGTTTTTATGCATTCACTATCTTTCCCGTATACAGCTGGTAGTATTTACCCTCTTCTGATATCAGCTCCTCGTGGCTTCCCCTCTCTATGATCCGTCCCTGATCCAGCACCATGATACAGTCTGAATTCCTGATGGTGGACAGCCTGTGGGCTATAACGAAGGTGGTCCGTCCATGCATCAGACGGTCCATACCGTCCTGCACCAGCTTCTCCGTCCTGGTATCTATGGATGATGTAGCCTCATCCAGGATCAGCACCGGCGGATCCGCAATGGCCGCACGGGCTATTGCCAAAAGCTGCCTCTGACCCTGGGACAGGGATGCTCCGTTTCCTGTGAGCACCGTATCATATCCCTCCGGCAGTCTACGGATAAAACCATGGGCGTTGGCCAGCTTTGCAGCCGCCTTCACCTCCTCATCCGTTGCATCCAGCTTGCCGTATCTGATATTGTCCGCCACAGTACCGGTAAAAAGCTGGGTGTCCTGCAGAACGATCCCCAGGGATCTCCTCAGATCTTCCTTTTTTATCTTATTAATATTTATGCCATCATATCTGATCTTACCGTCGGCTATATCGTAGAACCTGTTGATCAGATTGGTGATCGTAGTCTTGCCTGCGCCGGTGGCTCCCACAAATGCGATCTTCTGTCCCGGCTCGGCGTAGAGAGTGATGTTATGGAGCACCGTCTTTTCCGGAACATATGCAAAGTCCACATCATCAAATACCACCTCACCCTTTTGTCTCTGATAGGTGGTGGTACCATCTGCCGCATGATAATGCTTCCATGCCCAGATGCCGGTGTGCCTGTCACATTCCGTGATCTGGCCGTCCCGTTCCTCGGCATTCACCAGCATCACATAGCCCTCATCAGTCTCAGTCTCCTCATCGATAAGGGCAAATATACGCTTGGCGCCGGCCATGGCCATTACTATGAAATTGAGCTGCTGACTCACCTGATTGATGGGCATGTTGAAGCTCTTGTTAAAGGTGAGAAAACTGGCCAGCTTGCCCAGGGTCAGTCCGGTCCAGCCGTTTAGAGCCAGGACGCCACCCACTACAGCCACCAGCACGTAGCTTACATTTCCCAGCTGGGCATTGGCAGGCATCAGCACGTTGGCATAGGTGTTGGCCTTGCTGGCTGAGTCAAAAAGCTGTTGGTTCAGCTCATCAAACTTTTCTATGGCAGCCTCCTCGTGGTTGAATACCTTCACCACCTTCTGGCCGTTCATCATCTCCTCGATGTTGCCGTTGACCGTGGCCAGATCCTTTTGCTGCTGCACAAAGTACTTACCCGAAAGCCCTGCCAGCTTACCGGTCACCAAAAGCATCACCGCCACCATCAAAAGTGTCACCAGTGTCAGCGGTATGGACAATCTGATCATGGATATCAGCACTGCGATAATGGTAAGAGCCGAGTTGAATACCTGGGGTATGGTCTCGGATATGAGCTGCCTGAGGGTGTCGATATCATTGGTGTAGGTGGACATGATATCACCATGGGCATTGTTGTCAAAATACCTGACAGGCAGCCTTTCCATGTGGGTAAACATCTGATCTCTCAGTTCCCTCAGGGCTCCCTGACCCACATATACCATTATCAGTCTGTAAATATAGGTAGCAGCCACGCCCAGTGCGTAAAAGCAGGCAACCCTGGCTATGGCATGCAAAAGGAGTGTAAAGTCCCTGCTGCCCTCCCTTAGCATGGGCTGGATATGATCGTCTATCAGGGTCTGCATGAACATGGTCCCCTGGACATTGCAGAGCACGGATACTACTATGCATATAAAGACCAGTATGAACCTGAACTTATACCTCTCGGATAAAAACTGAAATACACGTTTTAAGGCTTCACGGTTCTGTGCAAAATCTTCTTTGGTAAGCTTCTTTCTCGGTTGTCTTGCCATCAGCGCTCACCTCCCTTCGAAGACTCATCCGGGCCATCCGCCTCATCAAAGTCACCATTACCCTCGCCGGTCTGTGACTCATAAACCTCTCTGTAGATGGCGTTATCCCGGAGCAGATTCTCATGGGTATCAAAGCCGTCCACACGACCATCCTCCATGACAATGATGCGGTCCGCATCCTGTACAGAAGATATGCGCTGGGCGATGATAAGCTTTGTGGTCCCGGGGATCTCCTGACGAAATGCGCGTCTGATATTGGCGTCTGTGGTGGTATCCACCGCACTGGTACTGTCGTCCAGGATCAGTATCTTCGGCTTTTTCAAAAGAGCCCTGGCGATACACAGCCTCTGTCTCTGTCCACCGGACACATTGGTGCCGCCCTGGGTGATCATGGTCTCATAACCATCCGGTAGCTTTTCTATAAACTCATCGGCGCAGGCCAGAGCGCAGGCACGTCTGCACTCCTCGTCGGAAGCATCCGGATCACCCCATCTTAAGTTTTCATATATGGTACCGGAGAAAAGCACATTCTTCTGCAGCACCACCGACACCTCGTCCCTCAGCTTTTTGATATCATATTCCCTGACATCCCTGCCGCCTACCCTGACACTGCCCTCGCTGACATCATAGAGACGGGAAATGAGGTTGACCAGTGATGTCTTGGCGCTGCCGGTACCTCCGATGATACCGATGGTCTCGCCGCTTTTGATATGGATATCGATATCCGAAAGCACGAAGTCCTCTGCGGTCTTGTGGTAACCGAAATTCACATGATCGAAATCGATGCTGCCGTCAGCTACCTCCATTACCGGGCTTTCGGGATTGGTGATATCCGGCACCTCATCCAGCACCTCGACTATGCGCTCCGCAGAAGCGGTAGACATGGTGATCATGACAAAGAGCACCGCCACCATCATGAGGCTTATCATGATGCTCATGCAGTAAGTCATGAGCTGTGTAAGCTTGCCCACGGAAAGCTCCCCGTTTACCACATCGATGGCACCGAACCAGGAAAGCAAGAGGATCACTGTGTAGATGGTACCCATCATGATAGGCATGGCCACCACCATGATCTTTTCCGCCTTCACAAACATCTTGTAGATATTTGCCGAGGCAGTCTTAAACTTTTCGGTCTCATACTCCTCGCGGACATAGGCCTTTACCACACGAATGGCCGACACGTTTTCCTGAACTGAATTGTTGAGCTCATCATACTTTTCAAAAACTGCGGTAAACACCTTTTTTACTATGGGCAAAAGGATGATCATGATGATCACCAAAAAGATCAGCGCAGTCAGATATATCATGGAAAGCTTGGGGCTGATGGAAAAAGCCATGATAAGGGCCACTATCAGCGAAGCCGGCGCACGCATCCCCATACGGAGTATCATCTGAAATGCATTTTGGATATTAGTCACGTCCGTGGTCAGTCTCGTGATCAGGGATGATGATGAGAACTTGTCTATATTCTTAAAGGAATATGTCTGGATCTTTCTGAACATGGCGGACCGGAGATTTTTAGCCAGACCCGCAGAACCGATGGCTCCGTACTTACCTCCGGCTATACCCGCAAAAAGTCCCACCAGAGCCACTATGAGCATAAACGCCCCATCTATCATGATGCGGCGCATATCCCCGTTTCCTATGCCATCGTCGATGATGGATGCCATATATCCAGGCATGATCATCTCCATGGCTACTTCCAGTAGCATAAACAGCGGCGTAAGGACCGCCGCTGTTTTATACTCTTTTATCTCAGATAAAAGCTCTTTTACCAAATCTATACCTCTTCTTCCTCATTCATCCTGAACCGGCTGACAATATCGGACAGGGAGTCGGAGACTTCCTTCTGTTCCTTGGTCATGTCGTAAACATTGCTGACCATACCGGACACGTCGTTTACGATATTGGTAACCTCAGATGAAGATGTGGCTGTCTCAGTAGCCGACTCTGCTATGGAGCCAACAGCTGCGTTCACCTGCTCCATGGATTCGCGGATGTACTCGACCATCTCGGATATCTTTTCAGTAAGCTGACCAAAGGACTCCGCATCCCTGCCATACTGCTCGCCCACCTCGATAAAGTGGTCATAGTCGGGAGTAACCGTCTCCTGTACGAAGCTGAGAAGCTCCCCGGAATCCCGGTTGAGTGAAGCAAATGCATCCTGGATAGCAGAAATGGTATCCTGAATCTTGTCAACTGCGGACTTGGTATCCGTAGCCAGGCTGTTGATCTCGGAAGCAACCACTGCAAAGCCGCGGCCATGCTCACCGGCACGGGCTGCCTCGATGGAAGCATTGAGTGAAAGCAGGTTGATCTGATCCGCGATATCTGAAATTGCCTCTGCAAGGGTGCCGATCTCGCTGACCACCTCTGCCTTTTTGGAAGCCTCCTCCAGAGCGGCTCCCCTGGCCTGGGCCACTGCAACGGCGTTCTCACTGGCCTCCTTGGACTCACGAACGATACCGTTGGCACGCTCTTTGATCTTCTGAACCTCTTCCTCGATAACCTTAGTCTCCTCCGCCAGCTGGAATACAGACTGGTTCACCTCGTTGGCGGAAGCGGACACCTGCTCGGTGGCAGCGCCGGTATTGGCCATGGCGTCATTAACACGGATCATGGAGCTCTGTACGTTCTCAAACTGGCCAGTAAGGTCTGTTGCAACTCCGCCTATCTCACCGGAGGAGTAGTTCACCTTGTTGGAGCCCCTCATGATGTTCCGGATGACGTTACTGTTGTTCTCGTACATGCTGTTAAGGGCATCGCTCATGGCGCCGATCTCATCCTTGCGGTTGATCTCCACCGGTTCGATGGTAAAGTCACCGTCAGCCAGATCCTCGGCAAATGCCTGAACCTTCTTCATGGCCTTAGCCACGCCGGAGGACTGGAGCAATACTGCTACAGCACAGATGATAAGTGCGATAATGGTAATGATGATACCGATGGTCCTCATTCGGCCTATCGGCTCATTAATCTTGTCAACGGAAATGGTGATACCCAGCTTCCAGTTAACACCGGGAATGGTAGCATAATAGACATTGTAGCCGCCACCGCCGCTGAAGGTAGCCACTCCCCTGTCATTTTCCATGACATTTGAAGCCACCTGCTTTATATTGGTAGGATCCTCGGCAATATTAAGCCCTGAGGATGCTGCCTCAGCATTGTATGCATCATAGATATATACGCCTGTGGAGTCCAAAAGAAAGAGATTGCCGTCATTATCAATCTCAACTGCATCCAGCTGTGCCTGAACCGTATCCAGTGTCAGGTCAACAGTGATGCATCCCAGGCACTTGTCCCCGTCATACATGGGAACGGAACAGGTGGACATGACCGTGCCGCTGGCCTCATCATAATAAGGGTTGGTAACGGTAGCCTCCACATGATCGATGGCTATGGCATTGGTGTAATACTCCTGATTAAAATAATCATACTCGGCGTTGGAGTACTCCCAGTCCTCCACATATCCGCCGTTGCCGTCCTTGTACCAGTAAGGACCATAGTATTTTTCAGCGGGATCGTAGACATTGGGCTCAAACCAGATGCCGGCACCGCTGGCCAGGTCATTGGTAGAAAGCACCGACTGGAAAAGCTGTGCGTAGGTAGACACATCAGCCGTCTTATAGGTGGTGGAAACCGCATAGGAAAGATGCTCTGCCGCAGACTCGATACCCTCTATCTGCGCATTGACGTTATTCACGTTGGCATCCAGGGTAGCCTCCATGGTATCCGAGGTCTGCTCGGTGATGAGGCTACGGCTGGTGGTGGTAAGTACCACCTCCATGATGATCAGTGCTATGATGACCCAGGGCAGTATCCCCAGTATCATCCGCATCTGAATCCCCATACCCTGCATGCGGTTAGCTGTCTTCTCTTTCTTTACCTTCTCTTTTTTTGCCATGTCAAACCCTCCTTGTCACTTTGAGTAATACTCGTCAAAAATGCCCTTTACATGGTTGTATAAAGCTCCGCCTCTGGTACTGTCAAAAGCCTTGACCAGCCGGTTATTAAGATCCAGCTTGTCGTTGCTTTGTGCTATTGCCTTGTATACTGCTGTGTAATTACCGGGAGAAAGCTTGTCCTCCTTCACCGCGGCTCTCACCTTTTTTCTCCATGACTCCGTAAGATCGGAGGCCTTTTTATCCGTGGTCTGTCCCGCCGCAGCGGTCTTTTTAGTTGTCTGCTTCGCAGCAGCCCCTGTCTTCTTCGTGCCCTGGCCCTTTTTAGCCTTGGATGCCCTGGGGGGGACGGACTTGTTGGCGATATTTTCATACCGGCTTATCTTTACATTACGTCCCTTCCAGAAATCCACCACACTGTCAAAGCCCTTGTCGTTGCTGACCACGACCACCTCTCCCTTTTCCCCCTTGCCTATGAGAAAACCCAGGTAGGTGGTGAGCTGAAAGTCCAGATAGTTTTTAGCCGTCTTGCGGGTCTGTATAAACTCTATCCTGGCCCTGGACTGGGACAACTCTATGCTGCGCTCAAAGGGAATGGTCTTGATCTGGTCACTGTAAAAAATGTGCACCTGATCATCACTTTTAAGTGCCTTCACTCCCTCCAGTCCCGACTCGTTCACATTCTCGTAATCTATAAGATATATGCTCATGCTTCCTCCACTATGATATCCCTGACATGATCGCCTATATGCTTCCTCTGCTCATCGGAAAGCTCCGAAAGTATGATTGGCTTGCCATAGGTGACGGTCACTTCATGAGGACGCAATAAGGGAAAATGGTTCTCAAAAACATCCGCCGTGCCCTTTATGGATACGGGTATGATGGGACATCCCGTCTTCTGCGCTATCTTGAAGCTGCCCTTTTTAAACTCATGTACCTGTCCGTCCCTGCTGCGTGTCCCCTCTGGAAAGATGAAAATGGACACTCCGGACTTGACATAATCCACGGCCGTAAGTATGATCTGCAGGCTCTGCCTGATATCGTCCCTGTCTATGAAAAGGCAGTACAGCCTCTTCATCCATATGGGTAAAAGGGGAACCTTCGCAAATTCATCCTTTGATATGTAGCCCGTAAGCGACGTCATCCTGGAGTATGTAAGTATCACGTCAAAAAAGCTCTGATGGTTGGCTACGAAAAGCACCGGCTGATCTGTGGGTATGTTATTCCTGCCGTATTCTGTCACTTTTGCCCCGCTTATCAGCTCGATCCCCTTAAAGGCCCACTGGACAATGTGCAGTGATGCCATATCTATGCCATGCTTCCATTTCGGGTTCTTGCCCAATAAAAAGAACAGGCCCTGGATGGGAAGTGACAAAATCAAAAACACAGCCACAAATAAAAATGCTATAATAAAACGAAACATAGTTACTCCTCTGCGTTTAAGGACTCGCGAAAATGCTTCGCATTTTTGCTCGTTAACTTATGAGCCCTGACGGGCTACGCAGATTTAATCAAATCTGCCGAGCTTGCTCCGCAAGCTCGCATACATTATATTATAACATAATGATACTTCGAATAACAAATGATTTTGACCTTAAAAAGATAGCGGACAGCGGACAATGCTTTCGTTGGTTTGAGCAGGATGATGGTTCATACATCATACCCCATCTGGGATACTGCCTTCACATACGAAAAGTGACTGACGATACCTATGAGCTGAGCTGTACCGGGGATGAATATCGGGATGTCTGGTCCCACTATCTGGACATGGAGACTGACTATACCAGGGTTCGCTCTCTCATACCCCGGGATACGGATCCGTTTTTGTATAATGCCGCTTCATCCCAACAGGGTATACGCATACTGCGACAGGATCTGTGGGAGACCCTTATCTCCTTCATCATATCCCAAAACCGCAACATCCCTGCCATCAAAAATTCCATTGAGCTGCTCTGCGCTCTGTGCGGAGAAAAAATGACTGCCCCGGATGGCAGCATCATCCATGCCTTTCCTTCACCGGAGGCTGTTGCGGCTCTCACCCCGGATCAGCTGGACGGATGCAGGCTGGGCTATCGCACCCGCTATATCCATGAGACCGCTGCAGGGGTAGTGGATGGCAGCATCTCACTCACGGGCTATGAGGACCTTTCCGATGATGAATGCATGGAGCGTCTCATGTCCATAACCGGCGTGGGAAAAAAGGTGGCCTCCTGCGTGCTACTCTTCGGACTCCACCGCATCGACGCCTTCCCAATAGATGTGTGGATTCGCCGTATACTTGACAACGAGTATCCTAAAGGATATCCTATGGAAGCCTACCGTCCCTACAATGGGATATACCAGCAGTATATGTTTGCTTTTTACAGGAGTATATATAATGAAAAATGATTACATGATACACGCCATGGCGGCGAAGGATGAGATCAGGGCCTACGCCATCACGGCAAGAGATACGGTGGAGGAAGCCCGGGCGGATCATGATACGTCACCGGTGGTGACCGCAGCTCTGGGGCGCATGCTCATGGGCGTGGCCATGATGGGTATGATGATGCAGGACGACAGGGATCTGATCACACTGCAGGTCAGGGGTGACGGACCCATGCAGGGTATCACGGTCACCGGAGATAACGGCGGACGGGTAAAGGGCTTTCCGCTGGTTTGTGATGTGGAGGTGGAGCCCAAATATCCCGGCAAGCTGGATGTGGGTGCAGCCCTGGGCCATGGCTTTTTAAGAGTGATGCGGGATACCGGTGCGCCGGAGCCCTATGTGGGCACCGTGGATCTGGTGACAGGAGAGATCGCCGAGGATCTGACCTACTATTTTGCCCAGAGCGAGCAGACACCCTCGGCGGTGGGACTGGGAGTGCTGGTGGATACGGATTGCAGTGTATCCTGCGCGGGAGGCTTTATAGTACAGCTTTTGCCAGGTGCATCCGATGAGACCATTACGGCGCTGGAGGAAAATATAAAGAGCATCTCATCCGTTACGAAGATGCTGTCTGATGGCATGACTCCGGAGGATATGCTGGGTGAGGTGTTAAAGGGATTTGATATCAAGTTTTTGGAAGAGTCGCCTGTTGAGTTCTACTGTGACTGCAGTAAACAGCGCATAGAAAAATCCCTTATCTCTCTTCCGAAAAACGATATCCAGGAAATGATAGATGAGGGAAAGCCCGTGGAGGTACGCTGCCAGTTTTGCAACAAGACCTATGACTTTTCCATTTCAGAATTAGAAGCTTTGATGTGAGGAATAATGTTTAGCAAGTATATCGGTGATAAAAACTTCTATCGCAGGCTTTTGGGGATAGCTGTTCCCATCATGCTGCAGTCTGCCATATCCAACTTTGTGAGCCTTTTGGACAATATCATGGTTGGGCGGGTAGGCACCGAGCAGATGACGGGTGTGGCAATATGTAACCAGCTCTTTTTCGTGTATTATCTGGCCATCTTCGGAGGGCTGGCGGGAGCCGGTATCTTTACTGCGCAGTTTTACGGCCGTGGAGACGACGAGGGTGTACGCCATACCTTCCGTTACAAGGTTTGGATGGGCACCATACTTGTGGTGGGTGCCATACTCCTCTTTACGACCTTTGGCCGGGAGCTCATAGAATTGTACTTAAGCAGTGAGACCAGTGTAGGAGATGTGGATGCCGCATTACGATATGGCCTTTTGTATATGAAAATCGGTCTTTTCGGGCTGCCCGGATTTGCAGTGACACAGGTATATGCCGGCACAATGCGCGACTGCGGCAGGACTACTGTTCCCATGGCAGCAGGTATTACTGCGGTGCTCACCAATCTGGTGCTGGATGCGGTTTTGATCTTTGGTCTGGGGCCCTTCCCCACTATGGGAGTAGCGGGTGCCGCCCTGGCAACAGTGATCGCCCGCTATGTGGAGGCTTCGGTGGTGGTTGTTTACAGCCACGCCCACGCAGATATCCTCCATTACATGAAGGGGCTTTACCGTACACTTTTTATTCCGGGAAATCTCACTGCAGAGATCACCAAAAAGGGTATGCCCCTGCTTTTCAATGAGACACTCTGGAGCATGGGTATGGCTGCCCTGACCCAGTGTTATTCCGTCCGCGGTCTGGAGGTAGTGGCAGGTATGAACATCTCCAACACCATCAGCAATGTGGTGAACATCACCTTCTTTTCCATGGGAGATGCCGTGGCCATCATCGTGGGCCAGCTTTTGGGTGCCGGGAAAATGAAAGAAGCCAAAGACACCGATACAAAGATCATTGCCTTTGGCGTATTTTTGGGATGTATATCCTCGGTGATCCTGGTGATCCTGGCCTTTACTTTCCCCCAGGTATACAATACTTCGGATATGGTAAAGACCCTGGCCAAGCAGTTCCTTCTGGTCCAGGCCATATTTACACCACAGATCGCACTTTTACATACCACCTATTTTACCCTCCGTTCCGGAGGGAAGACCATAATCACCTTTATATTTGACAGTATGTTCGTATGGGTGGTGGCCGTGCCGGTGGCATATATACTCAGCCGCTATACCGGTCTTTATGTGGTGATGGTATTTGCCATGGTTAATCTGTCGGAGATCACCAAGGCCATCTTCGGGCTTATATTGGTGAAAAAGAATGCGTGGATGAACAATCTGACGGAGATGAAATAATACTGATATATGCACGTTCCGAGGGCTATTTTGTCCAATGAATTATCTCCTTATCAATCCCCCGACCCTCGGAAATCTTGCGTACCTTCCGGTCGTAGGTATATACTCCGTTTATCTCATCCTCAATATCCGTCCACTGGGTATACACGCTGGCGCAGAGCCCCTGATGGATCAGCGCCCTCAGCTTGTCCTGCAGATCGGCGTAGGCCGTATTCAGTTCCTCCGGCGTCTTGCTGATACTGTAACCATACACATCATCCTGACATGTATGCCCGTCCACCTTCAGCACCCGTCCTCCAAACTCGGAGAGCACCCCGGCACGTCTGTGCTCCGGCAGCACGATGAGTTTGAAAAAGTAATTGTGTATGCTGGAAAAATCTCCGCCCCTCTGGTCAAACCATCCGCTGGCCTGATCTATGAGCCGCGATGGATCCTCCTTCCTGGCCAGATTTGTCATCTCGTTGGTATGGAACTGTCCCCAGCCCTCATTGAAAATGACCCATGTGCAGATGGAAGGATGGTTTTTTAATATCTTGATGGTCTCCAGCATCTCCCGCTCAAACTCCAGGCGGCCCTCATGATCCGTTCTGGATAAAAGGTGGTAAAACCTGTCACTGACCCTCACATGCAAAAGCGACAGAGGCGTAGCCAGATAGGTAACAAACCACTGGTGCAGCGGTCCGCCTCCATTTACCATGTCCTGCCATACCATGATCCCGAGCCTGTCGCAGTGATAGTACCATCGCTCCGGTTCGATCTTGATGTGCTTTCTCACCATGTTGTATCCGGTCTTTTTCATCTCGGTGATGTCAAAGATCATGGCCTCGTCCGCCGGCGGCGTCAAAAGGCTCTCGGGATAGTACCCCTGATCCAGCACTCCTTCCTGAAAAACCGGCACGTGATTCAAGCATATCCTGGGATAAAAATGGTGGCCCTCATGGTCCAGCGTAAAGGACCGGAATGCAAAGTATGATCTCACCCTGTCATGGTATCCGTCACACTCATAGTCCACATCAAAGTAATACAGATAAGGATGCTCGGTGGTCCACAGCTTCGGTTCGTTCATGGTGATGGTAAAAAAGGGATCTCCCACCTTCTCCATGGACATGACAGGTGTCATGTGGGTATCATACCCCACCTCATGATCTATATAAATGTCCGGCTCGTATACCGTGATCCTGAAGCTCTTTGCTCCCATATCCGAAGTGGATACCCGACCGGCATCATTGCCCGCCATATCCTGAATATGCCGGTGCTGCCTGTTGGTATGGATAAAGACATCCAGCCTGTCCGGATCATTGCTGTACTTGATGGATACCCTGGGGATATAAGCCTCCGGTACCCATTCATACCACACAGTCTGCCAGATGCCGCTTTGGGCGGTATAAAACATGCCGCCTCTCTTCAGTTTCTGCTTTCCCCTGGCATGATAGGAGGTGTCCGTCATATCCCTGACCCTGATCACCAGCTCATTTTCACCGGGACAAAGAGCATGGGTCACATCCACGGTAAAGGGCAAAAAGCCTCCGGTATGCGTCATTTCCTCTTTGCCGTTTAACATGACCACCGCCATCTGGTCTATGGCTCCAAAGTGGATCAAGAGCCTGGTGTCCCCATGGGCTGCCGCCTCGTATTCCTCATCCGAGATAAAAATGCTGCGCCTGTACCAGAGATACTCATCCGGCAAAAGCTGCCTGCCCACTCCGGACAGATCCGCCTCCGGGGAAAAGGGGACCAGTATCTCCCCCATTGCCTCAGGCATGGTGTCGGCGTTTTTTTCACTGACCTTTGAAAAAGCATATTCCCAGAGACCGTTTAGGATCTTACAGGATCCCCTCATCATCTGGGGCCTGGGATACTCCGTCAGCACATTTTCCTTATCAAGTTTTTCACCCCAAATAGTAGATAGCTTGTTCATAAATCTGTTCCGTAATATAAGATTCTTCGCTACGCTCAGAATGACATATTCCGTAGCTCAAAACGGCATGTTTAGAGGTATCCTCCATCCACTCCGATTATCTGTCCCGTCATATAGGAGCTGTCTATTATATGCATCACCTCAGCCGCCACCTCGTCGGGTCTGCCGAAACGACCCATGGGAATATCCTCACACAAGGCCTCCCTTTCCTCTTCGGAAAAGCCTGCGTTCATATCCGTATCGATGCACCCGCAGGCAATGGCGTTTACCCTGATATCCGAGAGCGCCAGCTCCTTGGCCAGGGCTCGGGTAAATGAATTGACTCCACCTTTTGATGCAGAGTAGGCCACCTCACATGAGGCTCCCGCGCTTCCCCACATTGAAGAGATATTGATGATGCTCCCGGATTTCGCACTTACCATAGCCGGCACAAAAGCCCTGCAGGTATAAAATACCGAGGACAGATTAACGTCGATCATCCTCTGCCACTGGGATACCGACATATCCGTCAATAACCCTATGTGGGATATACCCGCATTGTTGACAAGCACATCGATCCTCTTGTACTCATCCAAAAAAGATGATGCGGCAGATGCCACAAAATCCGCATCCCCCACATCCCCCGTGAATGAAAATACACGGATGCCGTATGACCGAGAAAGCTCATCCCCCAAAGCCAAAAGCGCATCCGTGTTCTTTTCACACATTATGCCAAGATCATATCCTGCTGCCGCAAGAGCTCTCGCAACAGCAGCACCGATGCCCCTGGAGGCACCGGTTACAAAAGCCGTTTTATTTTTCATTTTTAAAACTCACCGTCATCTTAACCGGATTGTGATCCGTGTACTTAAAGCCGTAATCCAGGGTCTCCACACTGTCCACCTTCAGATTGTCGGAAACGATGAACCCATCTATGAGATAAACCTGGAAGTTCGGATCCGAAGAGTCATAGGCACGATCCAGAGATCTGCAGCTGGGATTGGAGTTGTCCATCACAAAGCTGAAATTGTCACCGAACTGACTCTCATCTATGATGCCGCACTGCCAAAGCTCCTCCCCTCTCGGAGGATACATGCTTGTATCCACACTGGAAAAGGTCTGGTTGAAATCACCGCCGGCTATAACGTAGTTGCCCTTATCATATTCAGCCTGCATGATCTCAGCCAGCTGTCTGGTCTGGGCTATCTTGCCCTCGCCGTCATCATAAGCCTCCAGATGCAGGTTGATAAATACAAATTCCCTGTCACTGTCCTTCACCGGCACCCGGCTGATATCCAGACATCTCTTCAGGTTCATGGTCCTCACCGGCCAGGAAAAAGGACAGGGGAGTGATACTCTGGTGGACTCGGCGATATCGTACTTACTGCTGGTAAGTATGCCGCAGTCCATATGTCCTATGGGCGGTATGGGATAGGGTATGAAAAGCACCTTAAAATTGGTAGCATAGGATGAAGAGTTATCCGGAAAGGCATTCTCCGTAAAGTCCTTGACCTGATTGATCCCGAAGGATCTGGTGGAGTCCTTGTCGATCTCCTGAAGATATACCACGTCGGGGTCATTTTCAGCCACGATGCGCTCTATGTTCAGCAGATTGTTTTTAACGCTGTCCTCATCCTGGGTCACCACGCTCTTGCCGCCGTCCATGAAAAAGTCTGCCGTCTCGGAAAGTCCACAGTAGCCCATGTTCCATGTCATGATGGTAAGCTCATCATCAGTGGAGATGCTGTCCTTTCCCTTGGCTGCATGGATGGGCTCGATGGGCTCCTCTGGTGCGGGCTTGTATTCCAAAATGGTCAAAAGCCCCACTCCCAGCG
This sequence comes from Lachnospiraceae bacterium, assembly GCA_024687655.1. Classification (GTDB taxonomy): domain Bacteria; phylum Bacillota; class Clostridia; order Lachnospirales; family Lachnospiraceae; genus JAILEN01. The sequence continues at coordinate 19,281 of JAILEN010000209.1, forward strand.
CCACTATCACCACCAGCACTATGAGTATGGATCCTATAACCTTAAGCACAGAAAATGCAGGTGAATTGTTCTCCATTATGACCTCCTAAATGATCAGTGATCGGGGCCACCGGTAAATCTGCCGCTGGCTCCGCAGGGCAGATATAAGCCGCTGTCCCTCACCGGCAATCCAATCTCATCAGCCTCTGTCGATCCTGCCCTACTCTTAAGCACAGTACCGATCATATAATGCAGCACCGCCGGCTGCAGTCCCGTGGTATAGCTGTTGATCAAAAAGAAAAGGGGCTCTTCCACCAGGATCTGTGAAGCCAGTGTGATCAGCTCATATACACTGTCCTCTATCTTCCAGATCTCACCCTTGGGTCCCCGGCCATAGGAAGGGGGATCCATGATAATGGCATCGTAGTGATTGCCTCTCCTGATCTCCCTCTCCACAAATTTTTTACAGTCATCCACCAGCCATCTGATGGGCGCCTCGGATAATCCTGAAACCGCCGCGTTTTCCTTGGCCCAGTTCACCATGCCCTTTGAGGCATCCACGTGTGTGACATGGGCTCCCGCTGCCGCCGCCGCAAGGGTGGCTCCGCCGGTATAGGCAAAGAGATTTAGCACCTTCACCGGCCCACGGCCTCCGGCATCTATGGCATTTTTTATAATGGTAGAAAACCAGTCCCAGTTGGCTGCCTGCTCGGGAAATATCCCGGTATGCTTGAAGGAAAAGGGCTTGAGCCTGAAGGTAAGCTCGTAACCGATGGGAAGTTCATAGGAGATATCCCACTCCTCCGGGAGGTCGAAAAACTCCCATTCTCCGCCCCCTCTGCTGCTCCTGTGATAGTGGGCATTGAGCCTGCTCCACTCAGCGGCATCCTTGGGGGTATCCCAGATCACCTGGGGGTCCGGACGCAGCAGTATGTATTTTGACCACCGCTCCAGCTTTTCTCCGTCGGAGCAGTCTATGACCTCGTAGTCCTTCCAATTATCAGCGATCCACATACTACAGCATCTTCCTCTTTTTCAGTATTATCATAGCGATCACGCAGATCAAAAGTGTGATGAGGCAAATGATCGTAAAACCATGGGGCGCAGCCGAAAGAGGCATCCACTTTCCGGACACGTTCATACCCCATAGTCCCGAAATGATCGTAGGTATGGACATGACGATGGTGATAGCCGCCAGATATTTCATGGCGTTGTTCAGTCTGTTATTGATAACCGTAGACAAAAGCTCTCTGGTACCGTTGATGATGTCCCTGTAGATCTGTGTCATCTCGATAGCCTGACGGTTCTCAATGATCACATCCTCCAAAAGCTCCTGATCCTCCTCATAGAGCTTGAGCCTGCCATATCTGGTCAGTCTGTCCAGCACAACCCCGTTGGCACGAAGTGATGTGGCGAAGTACACCAGGTTGCTCTCCAGCTCATGGAGATCCACCAGGTCGATGTCCTCCGTATCCTGATCGATACGTTCCTCTATCTCAGTCCTTTTTCTGTCGATGGTACGCAACAGGCTCTGGTAAACCATGCATGCGTTATACAGGATCTGATAGGTAAAGCGCATCTGCTTTTTGGTGGAAAACTCCCTGACTCTTTGGTCTATAAACGTACGAAGGACCGCCGTCTCCTCGGAGCATACCGTAATGATCACATTTTCCTTGACCAAAATGCCCAGAGGGATGGTGGTATAGGTATGACGATTATTCCTGACCTCGGCGGTAGGTATATCCACCAAAATCAGGGTATAATCATCCTCAAGACTCATACGGGAGCTCTCCTCATCATCCAG
>JAILEN010000015.1 GCA_024687655.1 Lachnospiraceae bacterium
GAGGGTGTTGTCAATATTTTGGATTGAAAGCATCATTAATATCGAAGGTGGAATTATTGCAGATAAAGGGGTTTTGTGTTATCATAACTACTTAGTTTTATATGGTAAAGCAGAAAAGAGAGGTTCATTATGGAAAAATTAAAAGTAGGAATCTTAGGTGGCACAGGTATGGTAGGGCAGAGATTCATCTCCCTTTTGAACGATCATCCCTGGTTTGAAGTGACAACCATCGCAGCATCTCCCCGAAGCGCAGGCAAGAGCTATGAGGAGTGTGTGTCCGGCAGATGGAAGATGGACACACCCATTCCCGATGGGGTTAAGAATATTACAGTTAAAAATGTTAACGAGGTTGATGCGGTAGCATCTGAGGTTGACTTTGTTTTTTCCGCAGTGGATATGACAAAGGATGAGATCAAAGCCATCGAGGAGCAGTATGCAAAAACAGAGACTCCCGTGGTTTCCAACAATTCCGCTCACCGTTGGACTCCCGACGTACCCATGGTGGTACCCGAGATCAATCCCGAGCATATCGATGTCATAGAGTATCAGAAAAAGAGACTGGGTACCAGCCGAGGCTTTATCGCAGTTAAGCCCAACTGCTCCATCCAGTCCTATACGCCCGTTTTGAATGCATGGAAAAAGGCCGGTTTTGAGCCCTATGAGGCGGTGGTATCCACTTATCAGGCTATTTCAGGTGCAGGCAAGACCTTTGCAGACTGGCCGGAGATGGAGGGCAATATCATCCCTTACATCGGCGGCGAGGAGGAAAAGAGCGAAAAGGAACCTCTGAAGATTTGGGGCCATATTGAAAACGGCGTGATCGTACCTGCAGATGACGTAAAGATCACCAGCCAGTGCATCAGGGTACCCATCCTCAACGGTCATACCGCTACAGCATTTGTAAAGCTTCGCAAAAAGGCTACAAAGGATGAACTCATCGAGGCCATGACATCCTTCAGCGGACGTCCCCAGGAGCTGAAGCTCCCCTCTGCACCCGAGCATTTCATCCAGTATCTGACTGATGACAACAGACCTCAGGTACAGCTGGATGTGGACTTTGAGCGCGGCATGGGCGTATCCATCGGCCGTCTGAGAGAGGACAGTATCTATGACTGGAAGTTCGTTGGCCTTTCCCACAACACCGTTCGCGGTGCTGCAGGCGGTGCGGTCCTCTGCGCTGAGCTTTTGACAGCGGAGAAGTATATCGAGAATAAATAAGGTTAGTGAAAGCTATGAAAAAAATCTTTTCATTTATATTGAGCTTAATACTGGTGCTGGCTATGATCCCCGCAGGGATTACAGAGGCTAAGACCACTGCCACTGACGTGACGCTTAATTCCACTGTCACCGTCAAGCTGTCCAACAACGGTGACTCCAAGATGTACAGGTTCAAGACCACCGAGGCAGGTCAGATCACCATTGACGTGGCTACTACCGCACAGGGAGACAACTACACCATCACCACCACTCTCAAGGACGAGGACGGCAAGGTCGTAGTGGATCCCCAGACAGGTTCGGCGTACAGCATGCCATCCTATGGTGCTTCTGCCGATGAGACATTTTACCTTATTGTGGAGCCTGCTTTCAGGGGCTATGATACTTCATTCAAGATAACCTTCGGCTTTTCAACCACCCAAAACTGGGAGACGGAGAATAACGATACCTCCGAAAAGGCGGATACCATTTCCTCTGACACGGAATACTACGGCAGCATTTCAAAAAGCACGGATGTGGACTTCTACAAGTTCAGGGTTGCCGGATCCAATAAGGTGAAGCTGACTTTTGGACCCGCCGTCATAGACGGACAGAGCAGATCATGGGATGTGGACCTCTATAACGAAAAGGGCGAGAGCCTGGACTGCTTTGATACGGGATCTAAAAACAGTATCACATTAAACCTGAAAAAGGGCCTGTATTATATTCGGGTGGCCGGTCAGACTGTCGCGACAGATGAGGGAGGCGTTACCGAAGGCGTGGGTGGAGACTATATCATATCATTTAAGAGAGGAAGCCTCTCCATTAAAAAGCCCAAGGTGACCGAGGTAAAGATGTATGGCGAGGAATCCTGGCTCTATGACAACTATGCCACTGCCAAAGTATCCATTAAAAACGGCGGAGCCATAGACGGATACACCATGAAGATCAGCCGCTCCTCCAATATGAAGTCGGGTACCAAAAAGAAGAACTATGATCTGTCCGCATCCAATGGAGTGACCGGTAAAAAGATCAGGTCCAAAATACGTATGGGCATCTATCCCGCATATTATGTGCAGGTGAGGGGATATGTAAAGGATGCCTTCGGCGGCAAGATCTACGGCAAGTATTCCAATATCAAGTCCGGCAGCCTGTCGGCCAGAGAGTATAATAAATTAAAATAAGATCCTTCGCTGCGCTCAGGATGACATGCAGCACTGAATTCAATAAGTGTCATTCTGAGGAGTGAAGCGACGAAGAATCTTGTAAGGAGATAATGATGTCATTGAAATATGTAAGTACAAGGAACAGAGATATAAGCGCTACGGCATCTGAGGCTATCCTCCAGGGACTGGCTTCTGATGGTGGATTATTTGTTCCTACAGAGATCCCCAGACTTGACGTGAGCCTGGATACCCTCGCCGGTTATTCATACCAGAGAGTGGCTTTTGAGGTGATGAAGCTTTTTCTTACGGACTTTTCCGATGATGAGCTTATGTCATGTATAAATGCAGCCTATGACAAAAAGTTTGATACGCCTGCCATAGCGCCTCTTAAAAAGGAGGCCGGCGTATATTATCTGGAGCTTTTCCATGGTGCCACCATCGCATTCAAGGACATGGCACTTTCGATCCTGCCTCATCTCATGACCACGGCAGCAAAAAAGAATAATGTGAAGGAAGAGATCGTCATCCTCACGGCCACATCGGGAGATACGGGAAAGGCTGCACTGGCCGGATTTGCTGACGTGCCAGGCACACGTATCGTGGTATTTTATCCCAAGGACGGAGTCAGCCCCATACAGGAGAGACAGATGGTCACTCAAAAGGGCGGCAATACCAGAGTAATTGCCATCCGTGGTAATTTCGATCAGGCTCAGACCGGGGTCAAGCAGATTTTCGGTGATGATGCATTAAAGGATGAGTTAAAGAGCAGAGGATACATTTTATCCAGTGCCAATTCCATCAATATTGGACGTCTCGTTCCTCAGATCTGTTACTATGTATATGCCTATACCAGACTGGTGGCGGAGAAGGTCATAACCCCCGGGGATACTGTGGATGTAACGGTGCCCACCGGCAATTTCGGCAACATCCTGGCCTGCTACTACGCAAAGCAGATGGGACTTCCCATTGGCAAGCTGGTGTGCGCATCCAACGAGAATAAGGTGCTCTATGATTTCTTCGGAACAGGAGTATATGACAAGAACCGTGAGTTTGTGCTGACCACGTCTCCTTCCATGGATATACTGATATCCAGCAATCTGGAGAGACTGATTTATCACATAACAGGGGATGATGATAAAAAGACGGCGAAGTTCATGGAGCAGCTCTCATCTACGGGTAAGTATGAGATCACAGAGGAGATGAGGAGTCACCTGACTGACTTTTACGGTGGCTTTGCAAACGAGAACGCAACTGCCGAGGAGATCAGCAGGGTGTTTCATGCCAGCGGCTATGTGATCGACACGCATACGGCTGTGGCATCTGCGGTAAGCCTGAAGTATCGTGAGGGCAGCTCTGCAAAGAGTCCAATGATCATCGCATCTACCGCAAGCCCCTACAAGTTTACCAGATACGTCCTTGAGGCCCTGGCAAAGTCAGAGGATATCGGCAGACTAAATGACAAGTCGGATCTGGAACTTACCAAAAAGCTGGAGTCCATTTCGGGAGTTGCCATACCAAATGCCGTTTTAGAACTTTTTGATGCGCCGGTTTTGCATGATATCGTGTGTGACGTGGATGGTATGCCGGATGAGGTGAAGGAGTTTTTAAATTAAGATCCTTCGGACTTCGCCCTCAGGATGACAGGGGAGGGAGTCGCACAGAGCGCAGGCCGGATGTCATTATGATCGCAGGCTGGGAGTCATTCAGATATAGGCCGGGTGTCATTATGATCGCAGGCTGGAGTCATTCAGATATAGGCCGGGTGTCATTCTGAGCGTAGCGAAGAATCTTCCAGATATGAAAGGTACTTTTCCGGAAGTCTGATTTCCGTATATACCTCCGCATACTCCTTGGGAGTATATTCCAACACATAGTTTTGAATGAAGTTTTTGTTGATGCCGTGATCCGTCGCGGCATCAACTGCTTTATTATAGGCGACTGCAGCCTCGGAGTCTGTAGGGAATCTGCCAATGAGATATTCTCCATTGATATGTATCCGGGCAACGTGAACCGGCACTCCGTGATATGTCTCAAGCTTCACGCCATGGTATTTGTTGATCACTATGATATTCTGATGGCGGAAATCCAGATTATCCCCGTTGGCAAAGGAGTAGTCCCGGCCCGGAACCGCAAAGTTTTTGATCCCGTATCTGGCCAGTATGCCATACTGCATCCCGTAGTCGTTGACATACAGATGACCGTCGTGCATCAGTATCCGATGGGAACTGTAGTAAAAAAGATCGTCATTATCAAATTTGAGCTCCCCGACTCCATCCAGGAAATACGAAAAAAAGCCGGTCCCCAGATATATGGGAGTTTTGATATACATATGGTGGTCACGGAAGTTGATGACGGTGATGGCCTTGTCGATATGGAGCGTATTTATATGGCTCTTTAAGTTGAGCAGGGTGATATCCGCATTTTCAAAGATATCCACCGCATCAAGATATGCACGATGAGCGGCGGCCTCCGTATCAAAGCTGCCGAGGCTGATATGCTTGCCGCCCCTGGTGATATTGGCGCGATAGTAAATCTTCCCGCTTTTCTTTTTTGCACTGTAAACCCCTGCTTTCATGAGACAATCATAACGAATATTTTGCATATATTCAACT
>JAILEN010000025.1 GCA_024687655.1 Lachnospiraceae bacterium
CCCCTCCTGAGGTGGCCATGGTGACCCTGCAGTCCATGGGGGCTGATATTGTAGGCCTCAACTGTTCCACGGGTCCTGACGCCATGCTGCCCCTGGTAGAGGCCATGGCAGAGGTGGCCACCATACCCATTTTGGCAAAGCCTAATGCGGGGCTGCCTGAGCTGATCGACGGTGAGACCCAGTATCGTATGACTCCACAGGAGTTTTCCGATGCCTGCGGCAGGCTATTAGCGGCAGGTGTTTCGGTGATCGGCGGATGCTGCGGTACCACGCCGGAGCATATCGCACAGCTGGTCAGGGATCATAAAAATGATGAGCTGGTTAAGATAGAGTACAAAAAGCGCCGTATCATAACTTCGGAGCGCAGATCTGTTGAGTTCGTGGTGGGCGGGCCCTTTATCATAATAGGAGAGAGGATCAATCCCACAGGCAAAAAGGCACTGAAGGAGGAACTGACCCGGGGATCCCTGGATATGGTATGTGACTTTGCCAGAGCCCAGGAGGCTGACGGAGCCGCGGTTCTGGACGTGAACTTCGGCATGAACGGCATCGACGAGAAGGAGACCATGGTACGTGCCGTAAATGAGCTGGTATATACCACGGATCTGCCACTTTGCATAGATTCCAGCTTCCCCGAGGTGGTGGAAGCGGCCCTTCGCATATATCCGGGCCGTGCCCTCATCAATTCCATCTCAGGCGAGGACAAGATACATGAGCTTTTGCCCATAGCCAAAAAGTACGGTGCCATGTTCATCCTGCTTCCCCTTAATTCATCTGGACTTCCAAAGGATAATAATGAAAAACATGCCAATGTCGATCTGGTGTTGGGTGAGGCCAAAAAGCATGGCCTGACCATAGATGACTGTATAGTGGACGTGCTGGTATCTACGGTGGGAGCGGACGAGGATGCTGCTTTAAAGTGCTTTGAGACGGCTTTGCACTGTAAAAACGACCTGAATGTGCCTACTACCTGCGGGCTTTCCAATATTTCCTTCGGTCTGCCCCAGCGTACCTTTATAAATACGGCATTTTTATCCATAGCATTATCAAACGGACTCACCTCAGCCATATCCAATCCGGGGCAGGAGTTGTTGAAATATACTGCATTTGCATCCGACCTTTTGCTGAAAAAAGCCGGTTCCGTTGACAGATATATCAACAACGTTCCGGGATCCGATGTTGCCTTTGGCCGGACGGATAAAAATGCAGTCCAAAACGCCTCATTATCATCAAAATCCGACAAGGGGCAGAAGTCGCCGGACGCCGGAGATGCCAGCGGCAATTTTTCCGAAATCGCCATGTGCGTCATCAACGGCGAAGCCGGTAAAATAGAGGGTTTTGTGAAAAAAGTCCTGGATGAAGGGGCGATTCCCGGAGAGCTAATCGATAAGGAACTGATACCTGCCATCAATGAGGTGGGAGCCAGATATGAGGCCAAGAGGGTTTTCCTCCCACAGCTCATAGCCGGAGCCAACGCCATGAAGGCTGCCATGGATATCATCGAGCCCCTTTTGGTCAGGGATGACAGCGAGATCAAAGAGACTATAGTGGTGGCTACTGTGGAGGGTGACATCCATGATATAGGAAAGAACCTGGTGGTTTTGATGCTGAAAAACTACGGATATAATGTGATAGATCTGGGCAAGGACGTGCCTGCTTCGGTGATCGTGGATGAGGCCATGGACCGGGATGCGGCTGTCATAGGGCTTTCCGCACTTATGACCACCACCATGCTTAAAATGAAGGAAGTAGTTGAGGAAGCGAAGGCACGGGGCTGTACCTCAAAGATCGTAATAGGCGGCGCCTGCATAACCCAGAGTTTTGCTGATGAGATCGGTGCTGACGGGTATTCAGAGGATGCTGCAAGTTGTGTAAAACTTGTTAAGAGTTTATTATAAATCATTATGAGGAGGGTATGAAAATGAAGAATCTGAAAAGAATACTTGCTTTGATGCTTTCTGTTACTTTAGCGGTAAGTATCGTACCAATTTCGGCAGGAGCAGCCGAGGACAGCAAATACAAGGCTGACATGAAGACCTATGCCCAGATTTTCAACAACAAGATGGATCAGTACCAGGGCAAGACTGTGATACTACATTCCAATGATGTTCACGGACAGATCGACGGATACGCATACATCGCCGAGCTGGAGGACGATTTCGAGGATGCGGGGGCAGAGGTTATCACCATGGATGCGGGAGATTTTTCACAGGGAGATCCCTGCGTCAGCTATTCCAAGGGTGCTAATGCCATTACACTTATGAACGCCGCAGGCTATGAGTTTTCCACTCTGGGTAATCATGAGTTTGACTACGGCTGGTCAAGTCTTAAGAAAAACTTAAAAAAGGCAAAGTTTAAGGTGCTCTGCGCCGATGTGACAAACAAAAAAAACGGCAAGACCATTTATGAGGCCCATACGGTATACAAGACGGATGGCGGTGTAAAGATAGGTATTTTCGGTATGGAGACTCCCGAGACCCAGTCAAAGGCCAATCCTTCACTTATAAAGGGTCTTTCCTTCAAGAATAATACCTCAGGCAAAACAGAGCTTTTTGACTGTGGGAAAAAGGAGGTAAAGTCTCTTAAAAAAGAGGGTGCAGACATCATCATTTCCCTTTCACATCTGGGAATGGATGAGGAATCAAAGGCGGACAAGCATCGCTCATTGGATCTTTACAACAATGTATCCGGTATAGATTTCATCATTGACGGTCATTCCCATGATGTAATGACTGAAGGGCCTGATGGAGAGCCCATCCAGTCCTCCGGCACAAAGTTTGACAATATCGGCGTTATCGTCATTGATGATGCGTCAAAAAAGATAACCGAGCATTATCTCGTTGATACCGAGGGCCTCGAAAAGGATCCCAAAGTCGAGAAAAAAGCACAGAAGATCATCAGTGACATTGACGCTGAGTACGGAGCGGCTTTTGCAAAGACCAGGGTGAAGTTTACCGGTGAAAAGACAGACAATCGCTGCTATGAGACCAATACGGGGGATCTCATTACCGACGCCATGGTTTGGAAGGTTAAAAACGACAAGATCAAGCTCAAGGTGCCTGAAGAGAATGTAATAGCCATCTTAAACGGTGGTACCATCAGAGCAGGACTTGAGGTAGGCAAGATTTCCAAAAAGGATATCAATGCCATCCTTCCCTTTGGAAACACTCTTTGTGTAGCCTATGTTTCGGGATCAAAACTTCTGGAGATTTTAGAGGCATCCACCTTCTGCACGCCGGAAACACTGGGCGGTTATCCTCAGACTTGCGGCATAAAGTTTACCGTGGATACCTCAAAGGAATATGACCAGGGTAGTGCTTATCCCAACAGCACCTATTACAAGCCCGATTCCATTAAGAGAGTTAAGATCGAAAGCGTCAACGGCAAAAAGTTTAAAAAGACTGCCAAATACGCCATCGTCACTACAGACTACAATACTGCCGGCGGTGACACTTATTATGTCCTTAAAAAGGCAAACTCCTTTGACACCGGTATAGCACTGGATGAGGTTGTCATAGACTATATTTCCAAGGAACTCAAGGGTGACATCACAAAGAAAAAGTACGGCAAGACCAGGGGTGATGTGACCATAATAAAAGCAGATGAGGAAACCGTAAAATAACCCTTGACAAAGGCGACATTGCTGTGCTATATTGTCATAGTTGTAAAAACCAAGCAGAGTTCCACTCTCGCCTAAGCATTTAAAGGTATGACTTAGCGCTCATCTTTTACACATATCCGATTTTGGTTTAGTGTATTTGAAATGTGGGACTTTGTGTCCCACATTTTTTTCTGATTGGAGGGTAGAGCCATTAGCGAGTTAATGATTAATGCACAGATCAGAGACAAGGAAGTTCGTCTGATCGGGAGTGACGGTGAGCAGCTTGGCATTATGTCAGCTAAGGATGCTTACAAGCTGGCGCAGGAGGCTGAGCTTGATCTGGTGAAGATCGCACCCAATGCCGCGCCGCCCGTTTGCAAGATCATTGATTACGGCAAGTACCGTTACGAGTTGTCCCGTAAGGAAAAGGAAGCTAAAAAGAAGCAGAAGATCATCGAGATCAAGGAGATCCGTCTTTCTCCCAATATCGAGGAGAACGATCTCAACACCAAGATGAACGCTGCCAGAAAGTTTCTCGCCAAGGGCAACAAGGTTAAGATCACGCTTCGCTTCAGAGGCCGTGAGATGGCTCATATCGCAGCTACACGTCATGTGCTGGATGATTTTGCAGAGGCTCTTTCGGACGTGGCTGTCATCGAAAAACCTTCCAAGCAGGAGGGAAGAAGCATTAGCTTGGTACTCACAGAAAAGAAGAATTAAGGAGGACATATCATGCCTAAGATCAAGACTAAAAGAGCTGCTGCTAAGCGTTTCAAGGCTACAGGCACCGGCAAGCTTAAGAGAAATAAGGCTTATAAGAGCCACATTCTGACCAAGAAGTCTACAAAGAGAAAGAGAAATCTCCGTAAGGCTGCTATGACAGACGAGACAAATGTAAAGAACATGAAAAAGGTACTGCCTTATCTGTAATATTGGTAGGGAATTAGGAGGATAATATTATGGCAAGAGTTAAAGGCGGAATGAACGCAAAGAAAAAGCATAATAGAGTGCTTAAGATGGCAAAGGGCTATCGCGGCGCACGCTCCAAGCAGTACCGCGTAGCAAAGCAGTCAGTTATGAGAGCACTTGCGAGCTCATATGCAGGTCGTAAGGAGAGAAAGAGACAGTACAGACGTCTCTGGATCGCTCGTATCAACGCAGCTGCACGTATCAATGGACTTTCCTACAGCAAGTTTATGTTTGGTCTCAAGCAGGCCGGCATCGACATGAATCGTAAGATGCTTGCAGAGATGGCTGTTTCAGATGCTGAGGGCTTTGCAAAGCTCTGCGAGATCGCCAAGGAAAAGGTTGCATAATTAAGGCATTTCGGTGAGGGTCAGTTTTGACCCTCATCTTTTTATATGGTATAATATCATAGTCATGGCGGAGAAAAAGAACGTTGTAAAATTCCATAGACAGATACATATCAATATTGCAGGGATCATCTGCTTTATTATCTTTATTTATATCGTTTTCCACATTTATACCTATATGACCTCGGAGAATATCTCCATATATGAGGTGAAGCAGGGTACCATCGTGACCCAGAACCATTATCAGGCCCTTGCCCTGCGAAAGGAAAAGGTCTACGATCTGGACCAGGAGGGCCATATCTACTATCTGGCCGGCAACAAGACCAAGGTCAGTAAAAGGAGTCCCGTATATATCCTGGATCAAAAGGGTGATATCGTGGATGCCATGAAAAACAACGAGAGCAATTTCACGAATCTGGACCATGATGATGTGGCTAACCTGGAGGCCCAGATACGTTCCTATATCAATGACTACGACGGAGTCAGCTTTTACAAGGTCAATTCCTTCAAGACCAATCTGGCGGATTCCCTGGCCCAGATGTACAATCAGGAGGCCATAGAGGCCCAGAACGAAAAGATAGAATCAGCGGTTAAAAACGGCACCTTTTTTTCCTATAAAGCAAAGCGTCCCGGGCTGGTGGTCTACAGTATCGACGGTTATGAAAATGTAAATACCAAAAACTTTACCGCAGAGCTTTTCGACTCCAGTAAGCTAAATGTCACCAATCTGCGCTCAAGGGAAAAATGTGCGGCCAACGAGGCGGCCTACAAGCTCATCACCTCCGAAAAATGGAACATGGTGATCCCCATCGGGGAGGAGACGGCAGAGGTGCTTAAGGGGATGAATGTCATCGAGATTGAGTTCTCCGAGGACAACGCCAGGACCTGGTGCACCTGCAAGATCCGTGAGCAGGCCGGCGCCAAGTACCTGATACTGTCGCTGGATGATTCTATGGAGCGTTATGCAGATTCCCGTTTCATCCCCATAGATCTGCTTTTAGATGAGAGAGCGGGACTCAAGATCCCCAATTCCTCCATCGTAAAGAAGACCTTTTTCACCGTTCCCAGGGATTATTTCTTCAGAGGAAATGACAAAAAGGCGGAGGGTCTTTTGAAAAAGGATCCTGAAAACGGCAATACATTTTTAAATACCACCATATATTATGAGACGGATGACTGTTATTACATAGATTCCGAGTATCTGACCACGGGAGATCAGGTCATCCATCCGGATTCCGGCGAGATCTATACCATCGGCGCAGATACGGCCGAGCTTTCCGGCGTCTACAATGTCAACAAGGGCTATACTGTTTTCAAGCAGATAGAGATAATCTACCAGAACGAGGATTATACCATAGTTAAGACCGGTACCGATTACGGCATTGCTCTGTACGACCGCATTGTCCTGCAGGGTGACCGGGTTAAGGAAAATGATGTTTTGAGGTGATGGATATGTTGGAAGAAAATCTGAAAAAAGTACAGGAGAATATCAGGATCGCATGCGAAAAGGTGGGTCGGGATCCTTCCGAGGTAACCCTTATAGCGGTCAGCAAGACCAAGCCTGTGGAGACCCTTCAGGAGGCCTATGATCTGGGAGTGAGGGTCTTTGGCGAGAACAAGGTCCAGGAGCTGGATAAAAAGATAGACGCCCTGCCGGAGGATATTTCCTGGCATATGATAGGTCATCTGCAGCGCAACAAGGTAAAGTATATCGCAGGCCGGGTGGATCTCATCCATTCCGTGGACAGCTTCAGACTGGCTGAGGAGATCAATATCCAGGCAAAAAAGCGTGGTACTGTGATCCCCATCCTCATTGAGGTGAATGTGGCTGAAGAGGATTCCAAGTTCGGAGTCAGGGTAGAGGACACCGAGGAACTGGTCCGTCAGGTGGCTGAACTGGATGGAGTGAGCATACGGGGCCTCATGACCATCGCACCATATGTTGTGGATTCCGAAGAAAATCGAGAGATTTTCCACAAAATAAAGGATTTATCTATTGACATTGCAGCCAAAAACATTGATAATGTTTCTATGGATATTTTGTCCATGGGTATGACCGGAGATTACATGGTTGCAATAGAAGAGGGCGCCACTATGGTGCGCGTAGGCACCGGTATCTTCGGGGAACGCAATTATAACATATGATAGCAAAGGAGAGCTAATTATGGGCGTTTTTGATAAGATGCTGGATGCCATGAGACTGGGCGACAATGACTATGATGAGGATTATGACGAGGAAGAGGAATTAGAAGAGGAGGAAGAGCCTAAAAAGTCCCTTTTCGTTAAAAAGGAGAGTTCCAATCCCGCGCCTGCCAAGCCTAAGGCCAGCATTTCCCGGTTTACTCCCGTCAGAGGCAATAAAAAGAACGTTGCCGGTATGGAAGTCATCGTGGTCAAGCCTTCAGCTTTTGAGGATGCCAGGGATATTTCAGAGACACTTCTGGCTGATCGTACCGTGGTTCTCAATATGGAGGGACTGGATCTGGCGCTGGCTCAGCGCATCATCGATTTCGTATCCGGAGCCTGCTATGCCATAGACGGTAATCTTCAAAAGGTTACCAATTTCATTTTCCTGGTCACTCCCAGTGGCGTGGATATATCCGGAGACATTACGGAGATCATGAATGCTTTCGATTTTTCAGGTATTCAGACTGGATTTTAGGAAACTGGATCGGTTAGGATGGACATCATATAGGAAATGAGATCAGGTGACAGTCAAAGTGCTATCACCTGATATTTTTTGTGAAAGGTAAGAAAATGCCAAAAATCATACCAATAACCTGTGAAAATAAGTTTAGTTATAATATTATTATTAACGATAACTTTGAAAATCTGGTTAGAAATATAAATTCAATTAAATCCGAAAAGTATGATAAAATATGCGTTTTTACTGACAGTAATGTGGCGAAAGCGTATATTGACGATATAGTCGACAGATTGAGTGCTGAATATAATATTGTTATAACCTACATCATGGAACCGGGGGAGGAAAATAAGCAACTTTCGGTAGTTGAAGGCTTATATGAACATTTAATCGGAAACCATTTTACACGCAAAGATTTACTGATTGCCCTCGGTGGTGGAGTGGTTGGAGACATGTGCGGCTTCGCTGCAGCCACTTATCTCAGGGGCATCGACTTCATCCAGATACCCACCACACTTTTATCCCAGGTTGACAGCAGCATCGGTGGCAAGACCGGAGTGGATTATCTATCATATAAAAATATGATTGGCGCATTCCATATGCCGAGACTGGTTTATATCAATCTTGAGACATTAAATTCCCTTCCACGGGAGCAATTATCCTGCGGAATGGGCGAAGTGATTAAATACGGCATGATAATGGACCGTGATTTTTACTCCTGGCTGGCGTCTGACGGTAAAAAACTGGATGATCTGTCCCGGGAGGATATCTTTCATATAGTAGAGACCAGTATTTTATGTAAAAAACAGGTGGTTGAGGAGGATCCCAGGGAACATGGTATCAGAGCTCATCTGAATTTTGGACACACCATAGGACATGCCATAGAAAAGCTCTGTGATTTTAAGCTGTATCACGGTCAGTGTGTAGCTATCGGGATGGTTGCAGCCCTGTATCTTTCCATGAAGTCTGAGGCGGATTCCGGGATTTCAGATACAGATATATCGGATCTTAGGCGTATTCTTGATATTTACGGCCTATATGACTGCGTTCCCACAGAGTTTTCATCTTTAAAAGCTTCCGATATCATCGATGCCATGAAGTCTGACAAAAAGGCTGACGCCGGCAGGATCAAATTCGTGATACTGAAAGAAGTCGGCAAAGCAGATACCTATATGGATTTTAATGATTCAGATTATATGGCTGCAATTAATAAAGTATTGCCCTAAATTGTCATCCTGAGCGCAACGGGATTCCCATTGTCATCCTGAGCGCAGCGGGATTCCCATTGTCATCCTGAGCGCAACGAAGGATCTATTTAGAAAAAGGAGTTAACATGGAAAATAAGTCACGCAAAAGACTGTTGAGCGGAATAATCTTGATCGTAATACTTACAATAATCGACCGCCTCACAAAAATATGGGCGGCAAAAACTCTGTCACAGGGCTTTGATATTGTCCTGATACCAAGGGTTTTGGAGCTCCATTATATTGAAAATACTGGAGCTGCCTTTTCCATACTCACCGGGAAGATCATCTTTTTCCTTATTATTACAGTGATCATGTGTGTTTTCATTGTTGCAGTGATGCTGAAAACCCCTGCAGAAAGCCGCTTCGATCCCTTCTTTTATTGCCTGGTATTTTTACTTTCCGGCGCCTTGGGCAATTTTTATGACAGACTTTTCTATAATTATGTGGTTGATTTTATTTATTTCGTCCTCATAAATTTCCCGGTATTCAATGTGGCCGACATCTATGTTACTTTGAGCATGGCCTGTCTGGTTGTTCTGATCCTTTTCTATTATAAGGACGAGGACCTGTCCCGGATTTTCAAAAGGAGAGAATCTTGATAACTCTGACTGTAGAGCTTCAAAATGACAATGATCGGCTGGATGCATATCTTGCGCAGTATACCGAGTATTCCAGATCCCATATAAAAAAGCTGATCCAGGAGGGTGAGGTCAGGGTAAATGGCGAGATAAAAAAACCCAGCTTTGCATTATCCGTAGATGATGAAGTATGCTTCAACCAGCCTGAGCCTCAGATGATAAGTATTGAGCCCAGAGACATCCCCCTGGACATCCTCTATGAAGATAATGATATTTTGATCGTTAATAAGCCAAAGGGCATGGTGGTACATCCCGCCAACGGGCATATGGACGACACCCTGGTAAATGCCGTGATGTATCACTGTAGGGACTCCCTTTCCGGCATCAATGGAGAGCTTCGCCCCGGAATAGTCCACAGGATCGACAGGGATACCACAGGAGCACTGGTGGTCTGTAAAAACGACAACGCCCACAATTTGATAGCGTCACAGATAGCCGAGCATTCCGTCACACGCAGATACAGAGGCATAGTATCGGGAGGAAGGACTGATCAGTCCGGTACCGTTGAGGGTGCCATCGGCCGTGATCCGAAAGACAGGAAACGTATGGCAATTAATGAAAAAAACGGCAAGCCGGCCATAACACATTATAAAACCCTTGCTCACAGTGGAGAGTATTCCTATGTTGAATTTCAGCTTGAAACCGGGCGCACACACCAGATCCGCGTCCATATGGCGTCAATAGGTCATCCCCTACTTGGAGATGAGGTCTACGGACCTAAAAAGTGCCCATTTAAGCTTACCGGACAGACACTTCATGCCATGACCTTAGGTTTCATTCATCCTACCACAGGTAAATATGTTGAGTTTGAGGCTCCTTTGCCGGAATACTTTACCCATATGCTAAATGTTTTAAACTTAAAGTATTAGAAAACAGGTGGAGAAAAGTGCCAAATAAATGTGTAGTATTATAAGTGATGCAACCTGTCATACAGGTAATTGATATTAGTCATAGGGGGAGAAAAATGGATGAACTTCAAAAGAAAAAACAACAGGAGATGCTTTTAAGAACTGAAACCTACAAGGAAGCATTGGGAAATGATAGTCTGATAAAATCCATAGGCGTTATGGACATGAATTTCGAGGCTTATGATAATAAGCAGCTTAATGAGAATGATTGTGCAATTTTTCGCGAGCGTCTCATGGAAATGATGATGATGGATGATATTGCCGCAGAGGATATGAAAGCCAAGTATCCTGATATCTTTGAAGAAGCCATGGCAGAAAAAAAGGTGCTTAATACACAGGCAAGCCGTTCAGGGATATCAAAGGCGGTTACGGATATTACAGGAAGTAAAAAGGCTCACGCGCAGGAAAAGATGGAACAGATGAGTCAGGCTAATAAGCTCATTGTCGGCAAAGATAAGCAGGAAAAGCTGCAAAGACTGACCATTCTGTCAAGTGAAACTAATGAAGAATATAAGAAGATGGTGGAAGAGACCAGGCAGCGTATTAAGGATGAGTTCTCTTCACTTTCAGATAAGGACATGGAGCAAAGGCTTAAAGATATTAATGAACAGCACGTTGCTGATGAAATGAAATATCAAATAAACCAGAAAAGAACAGCAATAAAAAATAAGCTTAAGGAGGAAGGTAACCATACTGAGGACGAGATCAATGAAATCCTTGAAAAGACGGAGCTTACTGAGGAAGAAATAAAAGAAATAAGATTTAAAATATATGGTGGTGTCAAAGTAGTAGATGGAAAAGAAGTAACAGAAAGTGGTAGCGGTGCAAAGTCACTGACAGATAATAATAAGCTGGCTCTTATAAGGGATTTAAAAATAAAAGCCGTAGATTCGGATGATAATTATAAAACTCCGGAAGAGAAAGAAAAACGAAAGAGTGAGATAAGACTGGATTATAAACGACTTGAAGGCAGACTTAACAGAATTGAAAGGATCGGAGATGAGGGCGGCCCTTGTATAGCTAAAGATGCGTTGTTTTTTGAACATGACTACGTAGTACAGATCGATCTGCTTACAAACAGGGTCGAAAGAGAAATACCGAAGTATAGCGGTAGAAATCTTGGCTTCGACGATATTCACAGGGATGTGACAAGATGGTCCAGCCCGCTTTGGCATGCAAATGAGGCTACATTAGAAAGCTGCGAGAAGGCTTTTGAGCACATCAACTCTTGCGTTCAATATAAGGATATTAATGAGAAAGCCCAAGAGGAAAAGAAAAAGAAAAACCCTGATGCTGATGTGATCAAGGAGTGTGAACAGGAAAGTCAAAAGATAAAGAAGAAAACTCGTGAAGGTGTGGAATATGGTATTGGAAGGCTGGAACTGTTTGAATTTGAATGTAAGGAATTATTGAAGACTTTACCATCAAGTCTTTTTGGACCCAGGCCTTCTTACGTGGATCTTCTTGCTAATATGGATACTTTAAACGAAGTGTACAGAAAAGCTCAGTCTCTTATGAATGTGGGACGGCTTATAGGAAGATCGCCTGACCTTATGGAGCTTGTCCCGAATAAACTACAGTTTCAAAAAACAGTTTCGTTTATCTTTGCAGTTGGCGGCAACTCCGGGCTGTTGGCCAACAGAGGAAAGCAACTGGACAAATTAATGCGGGAAGCTGCTAAAAAAGGCATAAAACCTGAAGATGTTAAGGATGATCTGCCTCCGATGCAGACAGTGGAGGATAAGTTTAAGGAGGTCATGAAAAAATTTGAAGAC
This sequence comes from Lachnospiraceae bacterium, assembly GCA_024687655.1. Lineage (GTDB taxonomy): Bacteria > Bacillota > Clostridia > Lachnospirales > Lachnospiraceae > JAILEN01. The sequence continues at coordinate 12,127 of JAILEN010000025.1, forward strand.
GGTAAGTTTTAGTATTGATTGGGAGATTGTGTTGTGTTAGAAAAGTTTTTATTGGATAAAGGTACTGTATTTGGGTTTCAGGAGCTGTATCCCACCGATGTGAGTGTATGTGCAGATGCCACACATGTATCTTTTGGCGGAATATATGACGGAAAGCCTGCGGCTCTTATTTCACTTCGGGTGGAGTCTTCAGAGCTTTACATGGATTGGATATATACTGCAGAGGAATATAGAAACCGCGGGATAATGACAGAGCTCTGGGAATATGTTTTTGAGAGGATTACATTTGCGGGTAGTTATGATACGCTTAATGTGGTTTGCTCGGGTGATGAGCTCAGGGATTTCCTTGAAAAGCAAAGCTTTATGTTCGAATATGATGAAGTGGCTACGCTTTATGCTTCGGATATCGGAAATATGAAAGAGCTTAAAGGCAAAGCAGGCGCCCATGCCGGAGTAAAGCTTAAGGATCTGGGAAATACCGAGCTTAAGCTTTTAAATAATGAGCTTATAAATGCGAAAGAGGCTGCATATTGCATAAAGCTTCCCGTGATTGCTTCAGATTATCATGAGCTTTCGAGAGTGAGCATCAGCAAAAACATCTTAAATGCCATTGTGCTTTTAACACGCGAAAGTATGGATACCATGGATATCGCATACGTATACAAGACCAATGGCTCTGAAGTGGCACTTATGCTTATGATAAAAGAGATACGGGATGAAGTGATCAAGGTATTGCCTGAGTGTAAAAGGATAAGGACAACGGCATTAAATGATGGATCACGGGTATTATTTGAGGCGCTTTTCAATGATCACCAAAAAGAGCCGGTGTATTCCGGAATGAAGCTTTTGGTATAGTTTTTTTCACCCCGTCCGTTTTGGATGGGGTATTTTAATACAAGTGACAAGCCAAAGTCTCATCTGCAAGCTTGCTTGCAAGGGAGACTCTGGCAAAATGCTCAGGATTCATCATACCTGACGGCATTGGCTGCCTGCTGTTTGTGTTCGTCCTCGATGGCGGCATAGTAATTTATGGTAGTATTGACGTTTTCATGGCCTAAAACGTCCGCCACAAGGCGGATATCGCCGGTCTCACGATAAAGAGCCGTGCCATAGGTGGAGCGGAGCTTGTGGGGAGTGATCTTTTTGGAAGGGACCGCCAGTCTGGCATATTTTTTGACCAGGTTTTCGATGGCATCCACGCTGATACGCTTGCCCTGGAGGGAATAAAAGAGTGCCTTTTCATGGCCATCTACAGGAGTGATCCCGGTGCGTTCGCCCTCAATATAGTCATTTAGGGCCTCGTGTACGGCATCCCCGAAGTATAAAATGTCCTGACCGCCGCCTTTTCTGACTATGGTAAGTGTGTTGGCTCGTAAATCAACATCTTGAATATCCAAGCCGTTACACTCAGAAACACGGATTCCGGTATTGAGCATCAATGTAAGGATCGCCAGATCCCTTTGCTGGGTTTTAAGGCAATATTTTTTCTGCCTCTCGGACATTTGTTCGTTTCCCTGACGTATGGCATCCAGGACGCTTCGGACCTCATATGCGTTCATACGGACGATATTTTTGTCTTTTTTGACCTTTGGCAGGGGAACCAGAACCATGGGATCGTCCTTGATGTTTTTACGGGCATAATGATAGGTAAAAAGGCCGCGTAAAGGGGACATTTTCCTGGCAGTGGCTTTTTTGCCGTTTTCATGGAAATGATCGTTATCAACATTGAGCTCCAGATAACGCTGGAATTCGATGATATCCTCAGAAGTGAGCTGATCCAGGACCTCCAGACGCAGCTTATCGATGTCTGTATCGGCGTATGCCGGGTTATTGTCCCTGATAAACTCAAAGAAGGTGATCAGGTCATAGCAATATGAAATTAGCGTGGATGTCTGGCTGGTGACTTCCTTGGAATAAATATAGTCCTTTGCGAAGCCAGGTAACCGTGACAGAAGTTCACGCAGACGAAGCTTTTGTTTTTTGTTTTTTTCTTTATAATATTCCGAATCCTTGCCCATAGTGGCAGCTCCTTATGAAATATCTTATAATATAGCCGGATCAATATATTGTGGCTTATCATGCTCATTATACCATATAACCACTCTCGATGCAACTATCTAACGGAAAAACAGATATTTATCCGATAGATATATCCAAGTCGTTACACTACTACACCCTTGTAAAATAGCAATTTTAATGCATGTTTCTTGAACTTAATGCATGGTTTCGGACAGCCATGCACTTCCGATGAAACTAAAGAACGCATATTAAAAGCCATGAGGAATATCAATTTGGATAACACCTCATGGCTTTTATGACATTTTTTAATCCAATATCGTGGATATTATTTCTTCGTAATTATCTTTGATCAGCGTGATTTGTTCCCCGGTCTGATGATAGCCGTCTATAATCTGCCGGTTGTCTTTCTTTAATTCTTCGAGTGTATAGCATGAATCATCCAGCCTTGACTCTATCTTTGAGCTATAGGTTTTTATGTCATCAAAATGTGAG
>JAILEN010000033.1 GCA_024687655.1 Lachnospiraceae bacterium
ACCCTCAAGTCCGGTGAACTGTCCTGCTACGAAGAAAGGCTGTGACAGGAAACGCTGAACCTTACGGGCTCTGGCAACTACTAGCTTTCCGAGGAGGACAAGCTAGTAGTTGCCAGAGCCCGTAAGGTTCAGCGTTTCCTGTCACAGCCTTTCTTCGTAGCAGGACAGTTCACCGGACTTGAGGGTAAATATGTTCCCATAGCAGAGACCATCCGCGGCTTCAAGGAGATCCTTGAGGGTAACATGGATGACGTGGCCGAGGGTCATTTCCTCAATGCAGGAACCATTGACGAAGTACGCGCAAGGGTTTCATAATCGGGAGGTCATTTTATGGCAGAAGGAAATAAGCTTTTTAACATAGAGATCATCACTCCCGAGCGTGTATTTTTCGAGGGAAAGGGATCCATGATAGAGATGAATACCACCGAGGGTGAGATCGGATGTTATCCCATGCATGTGCCCACCACTGTGGTTTTGTCTCCCGGTATCGTGACCATCCATGATGCACAGGTAGCAGGCGGACTGGAGATACCCGAGCCCATCAGAAACGACGGCAGTCTCATGGCTGCGATCCACGCTGGTTTTGCGGAGATCCTGGGGACCAAGGTCGTCCTCATGGCTGAGATAGCAGAGTGGCCCAGCGAGATCGACAGGTCACGTGCCGAGGCAGCACAAAAGCGCGCCGAGGGACGCATTGAGGCAAAGACCGAGGAGATGGACATCATGAGGGCCGAGAACTCACTGCGAAAGGCTCTGGTAAGGCAGAAGATCACCTCTTTGGGAGGTTAATGATCGGTTTTTGTGGAAATGTTGATAAAAATATGTTAAAATCACTCCGAATGTGTATAACCACATACGGAGTTTTTTCATTTTGACATCAGGCTGGGGATAGCCGGCAGATCGGAAGGAATTATGTCAATAGGACCGAAAAGCGATAAAGAGATCATTGATGATCTGAAGTTCAGACTCCACAAGCTGGAGGCTGAAGAGGAAAAGCTTCAAAAGGAGATGGATAGGCTGGCCAGGGAAAAAAGGGCTATTTTGGAGGAGATATCCATGCATTCCTCCAAGGATTACGAGGCGGATATGCTTCAGCTCGTCTATGAGCAGAGGCATAAAAAGTAAGTAAGCGTCTATCCGGACTACAATATAAAATATCAGGAGGACATAATGGCAAAAAAAGCACTTATTACCGGGATCACCGGCCAGGACGGCAGTTATCTGGCCGAGTTTTTGCTGGAAAAGGGATATGAGGTGCACGGCATCACCCGTCGCGCATCCATCTCAAATACAGCACGTATAGATCATCTCATTGCAGATAATTCTATCACACTTCATGACGGAGATCTGACTGACGCCAATGCACTTTTTCATATCATAGGCGAGATCAGACCGGATGAGATCTACAATCTGGCTGCGCAGTCTCATGTTCAGAACAGCTTTGACGTACCTATTTATACCGGTGACGTGGATGCACTGGGTGTGCTGCGTATACTGGATGCGGTTCATACCCTGGGTATGGACAAGACCTGCAGGATATATCAGGCTTCTACTTCGGAGCTTTACGGTAAGGTGGAGGAGGTTCCCCAGAACGAGAACACTCCCTTCCATCCTTTTTCTCCCTATGCGGTGGCCAAGCAATACGGCTTCTGGATGATGAGGGAGTACAGGGAGGCATATGGGCAGTTTGCTGCCAACGGCATACTTTTCAACCATGAGTCTGAGCGCAGGGGCGAGACCTTTGTTACCAGAAAGATCACTCTGGCGGCAGGTCGTATAGCCGAGGGTCTCCAGGAGACACTGTATCTCGGCAATATGGACTCTAAGCGTGACTGGGGCTACGCCAAGGATTATGTTAAGTGTATGTGGCTGATCCTGCAGCAGGATGAGCCGGACGATTATGTTATTGCCACCGGCGTACAGCACACGGTACGTGAGTTTGTGGAGCTTGCATTTTCACATGTAGGCATCCAGATCGAGTGGCAGGGCAGTGGTATCGACGAAAAGGGTATCAACAAGGCCAACGGAAAAGTGGTTGTGGCTGTGGATGAGAGATTCTATCGCCCCACTGACGTTGTGGACCTCTGGGGAGATCCTACCAAGGCAAAGACCAAGCTGGGCTGGGATCCCATGGAGACCACTTATGAGGAGCTGGTACGTATTATGGCTGAGCATGACCATGAGCTTGCCAAAAGGGAGAAGCAATGGGGATCAGTGTAGTACTTTTGGCATACAAGGAGGAGGAGAACCTCCGCATCCTTTTGCCTGAGATCAAAAAAAACGTAGAAAAATGTGAAAAGAATTATGAGATTTTGGTGGTGGATACCGAGACACCCCTGGATAATACCGCAGGAGTCTGTGAGGAATTCGGTGCCAGGTATGTGAATCAGCGTGAGCCCGGTTTCGGCGGAGCCTTCAGGACCGCAATAGAGGAGGCCAGGCAGCAGAAGTTTTTGATCCTGGACAGTGACGGTTCACATCCGCCCAGATATATACCCGAGATATACAGGAAGTTCAATCATGACAAATGTGATGTGGTCATAGGATCCAGATATTGCAAGGGCGGCGAGTCCAATGATGCAAAGTCCTCCCAGATGATGTCCCATCTTTTGAATTTTGCATTCAGGATAGCTCTGGGCATCAAGGCCAGGGATCTGTCCACGGATTATCGCATGTACCACACCTCAGATCTAAAAAAGGTGAAGCTGACCTGCAAAAACTATGATGTGCTGCAGGAGGTGCTTTTGGCCATAAAGCTCAACAAGCCCAAGCACAAGATCAATATCGGTGAGGTGCCGATCTCCTTTAACAAGAGGATATACGGTGAATCAAAGCGCCAGCTGTTCAAGTTTATCATGAGTTATGCCGGCACGATATTCAGACTCTTCGGTAAACGTATAGCAGGTGGTTTCAGACAATGACAGATAAAAAGAAGCTTTTAGATCAGATCTTCAGGTTCGGAGTGGTGGGCTTTTCCAGCTTTCTGATCGATTTTCTGATCACCAATATCATTGCCCTTGTAATGAGGCAGGCGGGCACGACTCCTACAACGGCGGCTATGACCGGCGCCGTTTTCGGATTCGTGATATCCATCATTTTCAACTATATCCTCTCCATGCACTGGGTTTTCGAGCGCAGGGACGAGATGGACAGACGCAAGGAGTTCGTCATTTTTGTGGTTCTAAGCGTCATAGGACTGGGGCTTAATGAGCTCATCATCCTGATATGCATGACCATGATAGATGGTATCGGCTGGTGCGGCGCCTTTACACAGTGGTGCACGGACATCGCCAATTTTGTATTCCCCATGACCTTTGAGGGTATGGCTACTGCCGGGTCCAAGATCATCGCTACCGGTATAGTGATGGTTTACAATTTCGTGACCAGAAAGAAGTTTTTGGAGAAAAAGGACTGATGAAAAAGTATCTGATAACCGGTTTTTCCGGTTTTGTTGCCAGACATTTTTTGGATCATCTTTATGATAAAAAGGAGGACTGCGAGGTCCTGGGAGTGGATGTCAATCCCCCCAGACTGGATATGTCCCGGTACACCGACAGGTTCGGGGTGGATTTTAAGCAGGTCAATCTTTTGCAAAAGGATGAGTTTGCAGATATAGTACGGGAGTTTCAGCCGGATTTCGTATTGCATCTGGCGGCATTTTCCAGCGTATCCTATAGCTGGCAGCATCCTACGGAATGTGTTTTAAACAATACCAATATATTTCTGAACGTGGCCGAGGCGGTTCGGGCCATGGACAAGCCCTGCCGCATTCTTTCAGTGGGATCATCCGAGGAATACGGCAATGTGGATAAGTCCCAGATGCCCCTTCGGGAGGACATGCCCCTCAAGCCGGTGAGTCCCTATGCGGCGGCCAGGGTTTCCCAGGAGCTTTTATCCAAGGTCTATGTGGATGGCTTCGGCATGGATATCGTGCTGACACGCTCCTTCAATCATTTCGGACCCTATCAGGATGACAGGTTCGTCATACCCAGCTTTTTAAAGCGTATCATGGCTATCGCGGATTCAGGCAAGAGCGAGGGCGTGATAGAGACGGGAGATACCACCATCATCCGTGATTTCGTGGATGTAAGGGATGTGGTAAGGGCCTACTATCTGCTCCTTCGAGAGGGAGAGCCCGGTGAGGTATATAATGTCTGTGGCGGAAAGGGTATCGCCCTGTCGGATCTCATTACGGAGATGGCTGATATACTAGGCGTCACCGTGGAGGGACGGGTGAATCCCGATTTTGTCAGGCCTGACGACAACAGGGTGGTGATCGGATCATATGACAAGATCTATAATCATGTGGGATGGAGCCCGGAGATTTCACTCAGGCAGACTATTTCGGATATGATAGCGACGAAAGAGTAATACATGGCAGAATCTATCAGGATAAAAAAAGAGGACCTGGGCTTCTTTGCAGCCCAGGCTGCCTTTATGATATTTGCGGTGATCCGCTTTTATGACAGGTCCTTTGTTCCTATGAGGAACATGCACTTTGACAGACTGCTGGATAAGAAAACGGCCTGTATGGGATGCGCGGTCTATTTTTTTGTCATTCTTTTGTTTTCCCTCGTCAGTCTGGCCCATGCCCGGGAGGAAAAAAAGAAGCAGGTGGCATTTTTGCTGACAGCCATGTCAGTTGTGTTTGTACCTGCCTTTCTTCCGGAAAACTACCTGGGTGTGATTGACATGTATTCGGCCATCCTGGGCTTTTTAGCACTGATGCTTTTGCACTGCAAATATGCTGACAGGTTTGCCGGGATACTGATCTTTCTGATGATCAGATGGGATATCACTTCGGCATTTACCTGGGGCATCTGGCTTTTGGCCTACACCTTTTACCTTACCTACAGAGACAGGGAGAGCGTCAGCGAGGAGCCTTCGGGAGGGAAAAAGATCGCCCTGGCATTTGCCACTGCCATGTTTGTGGCGGGCTGTGCCATTCCCAGAGGTGGAAATACCAGCTGGGACAGGGCTTTTGAACCCAGGTATGAGTTGACTTCCACCCAGGGTATCATCACCCTGATCTTTTTGATCCCCTTCGCGGTTTTGTATCTGAGACTGCTTTATCATCTCGCATCCGAGATGAGGCGGTTTATGCCGAGATTGAGTTACTATTGCCTGTTTTTTGCCGCTCTTTTAGGCTTTACGGTGTGGTATTTGAAGGGGGATCTCTACAGGGCGATATTGTATCTGGCCGGTGAGTCCATTCTTGGAATGCTGGTTTTGGTCCAGGGCGAGCGGCTTCGGGGCTACGAGCTTCCTGCATCCCACAAGAGTATCTGGGATTCTTCCAGGTGGGTCAGGGTATTTTTGCTTTTGTATCTGGTCTTTGTGATGTTTTTCTTCGTGTATGGCAGACCCCTGCTTTTGGAAGAACAGCTATTGAAATATTGACGGTGTTTGGATGAATAAGGTTAAAAAGGACTATATTGCCGTACTCGGCGTATTCGGACTCATTGTATTTTTTACCTCCTGTCAGTGGAGGGTGAGATCCTATAATACCACGATGCTGGCACTTGACTATAAAAACGGGTTTACCTCCAGAGCGCTTTTGGGCACCATATATCATATCCTTGATGGGATACTGCCCTTTGATATGATATGCTACCCGGCGGCCTTTGTATTTGCACTGATTATGACGCTTTTGTTTTTGGTGCTGATACTTTTCTTTGCCCATGCCTGCTTAAAGAGAGCGGATTCAAAGCTTTCGGATGCGATACAGATACTGCTTCTGATGTTTATCGCTGTTTCCATGTCTACCTTTTCCGGAGGCTATAACTTTTTGAGAGTGGACATCTTTATGCTGGCGGTGAGTATGCTGGGAGCTCTGTGCATTATTTCAAAAAAGGCCGAGTTTTTGGTGATACCCATGTCGGCCATCGGGGTGATGTTCCATCAGGGATATGTATTCATGTATTTCAACATCATCCTTGTGCTCCTTGTTGCTAGGTTTATTGATGCACAAAATAACCGCGACAAGATCAGGTATGGGGTATATTTTGCGTTCAGCTTTCTGGTGGGATCCGTGCTGTTTTTGTACTTTGAGCTTTTCTCCCGCAACAGCGGTGAGGAGGTTTATGAGACGGTTGTGGCGGAGGCGGAGGCCCTGTCCTACAACGGGATATATCACACCACCCTTTTGGCCCATGAGGTTTTGGGCATTGATCTGGGGGATACTGAAAAGGGACTTCGTCTGGTGAACCGGATACAGTTTCCCATCTACATCCTGGTGATGATACCCTTTATAGTATTTTTCATCATCATGTTTGCCGGGATATTTTCGGAGGCGAAAAGAGCGCAGGCCAATCGCTTCAAATATCTGTGCATTCTGGTGGGACCCCTTACAATGCTGCCTGATTTCTTGTTAAAAGTAGATTATGGCCGCTGGGTGATGAGTGTAGTGGCGTATTATTTTGTGGTCCTATTGGCCCTTTTGGCCATGAGGGACGCTCCTGTGGAGTCCGTGATGGCCAGGTTGAACGTAAAGCTTTCTGCCAGGTTGTGGAGTTATATGCTTTTGGCCTATCCGGTGTTTTTCCTTCCCTACTGGGATGTGGACATATGTGAGGCCATGCGTTCAGCCAACAGATGGCTGGCGGATGTGATCCCCCATCTGTACAGATATGTGGAATGGTGGTAGAGAGCAGCTATGCATACGAACAATGAACGATCAAAACTTTATATATCTACGACAGTATATGTGGCAGGTCTGATACTCTGCGCATTTTGCGGTATCTTCCTCGGTCATCCCGACGCCCATACCCTCTCGGGCTGGGCAAAGGATCTTTTGGACTGCACTTTTTCGGGGAGATTCTCCCAGTTTCCGGAGTATACCTATGAGCTAAGGAACAACGCCACTAATTACAGTATGCTGGCCAATGTACTGATGGCGCTGTTGATGTATCCCGTGCATGCCATTGATGATGCCATGTCCCTTAATATGGATATTTACGGATATGTGTTCTACGAGAAACTGATGATACTGGCCATAACCTATATCGACGTGCACCTCTTCGGCAGCCTTTTGGACGATCTGGGCTACAGCACGGCCAATCGACGCTACGCAAAAGGGCTTTTCATGTGCTCGTCCATAGTCTGTGTGGCTACGGTGGCAAAGGGACAGACCGACGCCATAGTCATGCTTTTCGTATTTATCGCTGCGAAGTTGTTTACCAAAAAGAAGTATGTCCTTACCGGGCTGATGCTGGGTATTTCCCTTGTGATCAAGCCCTTTACCGTGATCCTGGCGGCTCCGGTGCTTTTGCTTTTGATCGGAGAAGTCAACCTGTTCGGAGTGATCCTCCCGGGGATAGCAGCGGTGGCACCATTTTTCATCGACCAGATCGCAACCAGGCTATTGTGGCCCCGTTATTTTGAGATGAAGCTCCATGCGGATGATGTGGCGCGGATACTCTTTGGCAGGACCCGCACGGAGGGTCTCTTTGCGGAGGTCATCGGAAATGTGGAGCTTTTCTTCGCCACAGCCCTTGTGGTCTGCTTCATCTGTCTGTATAAGGGAGTGAATAAAAAAGTAAAAAGGGGTGATTACGGCATATACCCCATGATCATGTATATTGCACTGGGCGCCTTTGTGTCTGCCACATATTACTGGTTTATCATCGTGCTGCCTCTGTGGATACTTCTGGGCTTTCGGATGAAGAGCCGCTGGTGCCTGCTGGTGCTTCTGCTGGGAAATTCCCTTGGAGCCCTGGTTCCCCTTTTGCTGAATGAAATATCATATCACGTTTCATTTTTCTACAATCTCCCCGGTCATCTGTGGGGCGCAGGCATGCCGGTCCAGTTCTATACGGGGATATACAGGGAGATAATAGTCAGATCCTCCGTCACACTGTTTATCGTAACTCAGATCGTGCTGGTGGTGCTGTATGCCATGGAGGAGGACCGATGAAGGCAGTCAGGTTCATCCTTTGTATATTGCAGGTGATACTGATACCCTGCATCGTGCTTTTTTGTCTGGAATACCCGGAGAATCCCAACTTTTTCAACGAGCTTACAGGTGTGGCGCTGAATTTCAACCTTACCATTGCAGCCATACTTTCAGCTATTATCATCTTTATCATACCCGGTATATATCCCGGTATTTATCTGACCTTTGCTGCCGCAGCCTTTTCGGGCATTTTCAATGAAGTTGTCATAATGCTTCGGACATATCCCATATCGCCGGCGGACGTAATATCCGTTGGGACCGCAGGGGCTGTGGCAGGAGGATATACGGTCACTGTGACGCCGGCCATGATCACCTCAGGGGTGGTGGCGGCGGTGGCCATCGTGGTTTTTGCCCTGCTTCGGCATTTCGGATTCGGTTTCGGTCATCCGGGAAAGCGGGTCAACCAGGCAGCTTTTCTGGGAGGGATACTCATGATGTCCCTGGGACTGGTGGCTACCAGCTATCTGGATGTGACCGAGGATTACGACCTCAAGACCTATTACTGGGATCCCACCAGGACATATATACAAAACGGCTTTGCCCTGTCATTTTTCGACCAGTTTCATGCCATGATGGTGGAAAAGCCGGATGGATATACGAAAAAAGCGGCAAAGGGCTATATGTCGGATGATGCAAATAACATAAAGGCCTCGCGGCCGGATTTCAGTGGCTTTAAAAATCAAAAGCCGCTGATCATCACCATAATGAATGAGAGTTTTACGGATTATTCCGTGGTGGCCAATTTCCCTGACAGTAAGCACATCCTGGATTATTACCGCAGTATGAAGGATGATCCCGGTACGGTGGAGTGGGGTTATACCTATGTTTCCACCAGGGGCGGCGGTACCTGCAAGAGTGAGTATGAGGTCCTCACCGGCTACACCATGCAGTTTTTGCCCTCCACCATGCCCTATATGATGTACAGTTTTGCCAATGTTCCCACCTGGATCAGCAGATACAACGCCCAGGATTATACCACCATAGCCATGCATCCCTTTTTTGCCACCAACTGGAAGCGCAATATAGTCTATTCCGACATGGGCTTTGACTCCTATCTCTATGCCAAGGATTATGATGACAACTACAGGGATGTGCGGGATTACAAGAATGACTATGGCGACTATCTGAGGCTTCTTGAAGAGGCCCGGGCCCATGACGAGGCCACCTATATCATGAATATCACCCTGCAGAACCATGGCGGATATGATGCGGCCACCTTCCCTGATTATGTGACCCAGCTTCGGGGCTACTACGACACCTGTGAGGATCTGAAGGTTTTCGAGGGCATGATGTCGGCTTCGGATGACGCCCTGGAGATGTTCATGGAGGAGATAAAAAAGCTGGATCGTCCTGTGGAGGTGGTATTCTTCGGAGATCATCAGCCTGGACTTTCAGGCCGGACGGACTCTGCAATCAAGCGTAAGGGCCAAAAGCTTCATACGGATGAGGCGGAGTTTAACCAGAGCCTTTATGCTACCCCCTATTTTATCTGGACAAACTACAGGGTGCCCGACAGGAAATACGAGAAAAAGGTTGACGGATATAATATAATGAGTTTAAACTATCTCGGTGCCGTAACCCGGTACTATGCGGGCTGTGACCTGTCACGGTTTGATGGTTTTCTGTTAAGGCTCAAGGAGACCTTCCCGGTGATCAACAGCAACGGCTATTACGTGGATGATCTGGGTTTTGTGATGCTGGATGAAAAATACCGGCTGTCCGACGAGAAAAAAGAGCTTTTAAAAGAGTACGAATACATCCAGTACAGAGGGATGTTCGATAATAACTGATAAGAGGAGATCTGATGCAGAACATGAAGCTGAGCATAATCATTCCCTGCTATAACGAGCGGGAGAGTCTGCCCATCATTTTGGAAAAGGTAAAAAATGCTCCAATAGAAAACAAGGAGATCATAATAGTTGAGGATCTGTCCACCGATGGTACCAGGGAGTTTATCCGGGAAGAGATCGAGTCCCAGGTGGACAGGGTGATATATCATGAAAAGAATACCGGAAAGGGCGGTGCTCTGGCCACGGGCTTTAAGGCAGCTACCGGTGACGTGGTGATCATCCAGGATGCGGATATGGAGTACGATCCCGATGAGTATCCCATGGTGGTGAATCCCATTTTTGAGGGGAGAGCCCAGGTGGTCTACGGTTCCAGGTTTATGAACCAGAGGGCAAAGGGCTATGTGCTCAACCGCCTGGCCAACAAGGGGCTTACATTTTTGTCAAATCTGATGACACATCAGAAGCTTACTGATATGGAGACCTGCTACAAGGCTTTTCGCCGGGAGATCATCCAGTCCATTGAAATAGAGGAAAAAAGGTTCGGCTTTGAGCCGGAGATCACAGCAAAGATAGCTAAGCGTGGGATCAAGATCCTGGAGGTGCCTATATCATATTATCCCAGGAGTAATGCCGAGGGGAAAAAGATTGGCTTCTCTGACGGCGTCAGGGCGCTGCACTGTATCTGGCATTACAGCAGGTAAAGGACACTACCGGGTACTGACGGCTACGGTGTATTTGTCCAGCTTGTAGTATTTAAGACCATGGACTGCGGGATCCGGGAGGTCAGCCTCATCCATGCAGTCAAAAAATACATAAATAATATCGGGACAGGATGAGCCTGAGGCCAGCTCATTAAAATGATCATAGGTATCCTCATCCGCAAAGGAGCACAGGTTGCGGCTCATATAGGTGTTGCTTAAGGTCAGGCCGTGCTTTAGGGCGTATATCTCAAATTCCACCGAGGTCTTGCCGTCTTCGTAGAGACCGTATTCCGTGGGTGGATAGAAGATGATATGTGAAGCCCCCTCCCCCAGCTCATCCCACATGGGATCTGAAAGCGTGGTCCGGTAGGGCCGGATATCCGAAAAAGCCCCGTGCTTTTCGATATATCCCGGTGACAGATCAAAAAGCTGCAGTATGACGGCAGCCGACATAAGTACCGTAAACAATATCCTTTGGCTACGGTTTTTGCTGTGGGAAACAAGCCTTCCCATGAAAAAGAGGATCATGGTGATAAGGCAGTAATACACCGGCCAGATGAACCTGGCGGTGGAGCGGAAGCTGCTCCAGGCGTCATGGATGAACCCAGGCAGAGGCAGATGATACAGTTCGTTTTCGCCGAAAGTTGCCACGGGTGAGAGCGCTAATACCAGGCAGATGATCATGAAAAACAGCAGGCTGTTGCGGCAGGGTGCCTCCATAGTATCCTCCGAGCCAAACAGATCTGAAACGGACCTGCCCGTCTGTACGGACAGGGGTTTTGATACCGCTATCATGATGATCATGAGAAAAAGAAGCATGACGCCTACTCCCAAATATGCAAAGCCCTCGTTCTGATAGGCCGTAGACATGGGAAGGGGTGGCAGCCAGCGGGAATAGTTCATATCCGTGTAGCCCATGATATGATCGTGGAAATCGGTAAGCTTTGTCAGGGGATTGAAGAAGCCGTTCAGGTTAAAGGACAATACCTCCAGCCCTCCGGCAGCAGCAGGCACATTGCCGTAGAACATACCGAAGCAATAACATAGAAATGCCGTAAGAAGGGGTGGAAGACCCAAAATGACCAGGTTATCGACGGCCTTAGCCGTGGCATTTTTACACCTGATCTCACCTAAAACCGCGAAGAACAAAAGCCCATAGAGCATGGGAGTAAAATATGCGTTGATCAGGGTGCCGCAGGAAATGAGTACCGTCCAAAGCAAAAGAAGCCTGCGTGCCGGCAGGCTTTTATGATAAAAATACAGGCAGAGTCCTGCCACTACGATAAAGTGTCCGGCCAGTGCCGTGTGCAGATACATGCGGTTGAGCATGACCGGATTGCAGATAAAAAGAACAGCTGCCAGCATAGTAAATATCGTATTTTTGCAGACGCGATGTACCAAAAGGGCTCCGAAACCGCCCATGAGGCAGTAGCACAAGAGGCCGTAGAGCCCAAAATACTGGAACTGCGCCGGCAGTACCGGAGACAGCAACTTGAATATAAAGGCAAAAAGTGGAATGGAATCGGTGTATATCACCGAAACCGGCGATGAGTATATCCCCTCGGTGAGCCCGAAGGGGAACTGCCAGGGACTGTTGCGATAGAAAACCCACCCCAGGTAATGCTGGGTCAGATCCACGCTGCCCTCCAGATCGTCGCTGTGTAAAAGCCAGTCTGTATAGGTGGGGTCTATAATGCGCCCGCCGAAAACCGCCAGAAAGAAAACAAGCCCTGCCAGGCATCCAAGCAAAAATGCTGCCCGGGGTGAGCTTTTGAAACGATCGGTTATGGAAATACTCTGTGTCTTATCATTCATAAGGATATGGTATTCTTAACAAAACTAAAAGTCAATCTGAAAGTGTATCCGCCACTCCCACATAGTAATAGTTGTCCTTATAAACAATGGTCAGTCCAAGGGTCTTCATCTGACTTTTTTCACTCTTGGGAAAAATATAGAAGGTATCGTCTGCCAGTTCCTGTTTCGCCTCTTCATTACGCCTTTTATTCGCCTCTTCGTTTTGTCTGGCCAGATAAAAGCGATTGGTGGTAAGGTGGTTTTCCATGGCAAAAATAGTGGGAGCTTCGCCCCACACAAGACTCTCATCCATAAATACATGCTTGTACCGTCCGGTATCAACAAGGGCTTTTAATTCCTGTGACTCAGTAAGCGGGTTTTCCACAGCCTCAGGCTTACTGCAATATTCATATTTATATCTCATAAGTGGCGATATATCCGCTGTCTGGAGGATGATACAGATGAGCAAAAACACGGGAATGATGGCAGCCTTTTTGATGCTCTCGGACTTTTTACATACCACGATAAGGGCGGAAATGCTCAGGGTGTAACTGAGGACCCATATCCCCCGCCCGTTGCAGCGGAAGATGGCCATTATCCCGTCGATGAACTCCGGCAGGCGGTATGAAAAGAACAGCTTCTCCCCGAAGGTAATTATGGGATAGGTGCAAAACCAAAGCGCCGCCATTATCATGACGACCATGGAAATGAGAAAGGCGCCGTTTATTTTCACGCTGTCTGCCCTGATGATCATCAGAATCGCCAGGATCACCACCAGCCACAGTCCCAGCCCGATGTATCCGAAACCGTCATCCTGACCTCCCATATTAAGGGGCAGGCCGGGGAAAAACATGGAGTAGTCCAGGGGATTAAAAAGGGCATTGAGGTTTGCGGGGTTTCCTATGGTATAGTCCGCATTTCCCATGGGCAGATCAGTGGAAAACCCACCCCAGAGCCAGATGGCAAACAGTCCCGCCGCCACGTAGCTTACGATAAGTGATACGGCCTGTGTCCACAGACGGTTAGACATCACCAGATACAGGGCACAGCCTGCCAGGATAATGCCGCAGATTGGGATGAAATACATGTGGATGCCCGCCACCAAAAAGCCAAGTGCAGCTGATCGAAGGACCAGCGCTGTCGAAAAACCTCCCGGGCATTCAGTAGTCGATTCCCTGTACACCCAAAAGAGTATCCACAGAGCCATCATCAAAAGCCATTGCCCGCCCAGGGCTTCATGTACAAAAGCCCTTATCATCACCGTGGGGGCTATCATCATAAGCACAGATGACAAGAATACAGCCATATCTTTCTTGCAAAAGCCCCATAGGATATTGGCAGAAAACACCCCGGTCAAAAAAATGCTCAACAAGGCCCATATGCCGAAATACTGAAAGGTCGGTGGCAGCAGATTGGAAAACAGCTTGAAAACAAAGGCCAGAATGGGAATGGAATCAGTAAATATGACAGATGTGTCGTCAGGATAGATCAGCCTGTCGTGCAGTCCCGGAGGCAGCTTCCAGTCAGCATCCCGATATGCCAGCCATCCGAAATAATGCTGCTCCGTGTCAAAGTTGTTGTATATATAGGCGATGTTGCCCGGGTCCAGCATAGAAAAACCATAGATACCTCCGAACAGGACCAGAGACGCCCCCAAAAGACCGATATAGACGATCATCCTTTTTTTCGTCATGGCTCCACCCTCTTCCAGGTTCCTCTGGCCTGGTCGTAGCCATACAGCACCCTGTGGCTGATGCCGGATCTGCCGGCCCAGGTGGCAGCCTGGTTCCCGGAATATCTGTAGGTTGTGCTTATATCCCAGCCCTCAGGCACGTTTCCCGAATATCCGTTTACGGTCCTTACCCCGTAAAAATGGGCGATCTCCACAGCATCCAGCTGTCCCCGGATCTGTCGTCCCCACCTGGCCAGCTCGGATCCATCCTCATCTTCAGACTTCACGGGATCATACAAATAGAACACCTCACAATCCATGGGCATGCCGGAGGCCTCTCTTACCACGGCATTTTGTGAAGATGCGCTCCATTCACTTTTCACGCCAGCAGGGGAAAATGTCTCCGCAAATATCAGAACACATAACACTGCCGGCAGCCACTGACGCTCGAAAAGCTCATCTGTCATCAGTCCAAGTATAATGGAAAAAGGCAGGGACAGCACGAAAAACATCCTGAAGATGGCACGTATGGCAGAAGCCGCGGGAACCATTTCATATACCACATACCACAGGGTATGTTCCCCGAAATGGAGGCAGGGTATGATGGCCAGAAACAGGGTTAAAACGCAGGATAAAAGCAGGGGGGATATTTTCTTTTTCATACATATCAATAGAAGCATGATAAAGAATGCTGCGATCCCTACCGCCGCAAAGGAAAAGCCTCCCTCAGATTCATTGTCCCACCAGGTGAATATTAGTTGCCTGATATCATAGGTGGTGTAGATCACCTGATCGTATTCCTTTCCACCGGTCTTATTCATGGTGGGAAGATAAACCTTTACAAAGGGGATCATGGCTGCTGCCGAGAGTATCAGGGCGATCAGCCAGTCCTTCCATCTGGCATAGAAAAAATCAGCCACATGGGAGGTGTACTCCCTGATGTCCTTTACCCCGTAGACCACCGCCGACACCAGCACGAATATGCCGAAGCAGGTACCCGCAAAAAAGCCAATATAAAATGAGGTGTAAAAGATCATACAGAAGGAAAGCCCCGTGAGTATAAGGTAAATGAGCCTCCTCTTTTTCGTCAGATACTTGTGAAAGAATACCATCACCAGGGGGAAAAACGAAACCGCATACAGTTGGGTATGATAGGACGCGGTGATAAACTGATTACTGAAGGAAAAGGCCACCACCGAAAGCAGGGATGGCATCTCTGCTGCATCCATGCACTCCCGCATGTAGTAATAGAGAGCCAGGCTGCCGATGATATGCCCCAGTATCACCACCCATTTGAATGCCAGAAACTCCGACATGCCAAACAGTCTGAAAGGGAGGCAAAGTATCCCGAAGCCCAGCATCATGTCGGAATATGACAGCACATTATCCGCAGGGAAAAACATATGATACATGTCCGTAAGCCCTTCCCTGCCCATGATCCACTCATACCAGTGAGCCGAGAAAAAGGTGTTGAGCCTGCCGTCTACATCATCCCCCAGCAGAGCATCTGCCGTCAGCACATTTCTGAAAAACAAAAGCTCCAAAAAGATGATAAGGGCAACTATGACGATATCACCGATGCTGATCTCGTAGTCTCTGGTCATCTGGTCACCTCGGTAAACTCGGCGAAGCCGGACAGATCCAGGTCGCTTCCGATGTAGATGTTATCGTATTTATAGACATTGAGATCGAACTTGTGGGCCTGCTGTTCCATGATCTCCTCATTTATGAACACATAGAGTATCTCGGGAAATCTCTTCCCGTCCCTTCTCTGGTCCTGGTTGTCGTCTGAATATGCGTCCGCAATCTTTGTGGTATCACGGCTGCAATAGGCTGCGTTCATGGACATGCCGTTATCTATGGCATATTCCTCGAAAACCGTGGACCAATAGGGGCGCATCCTGATGGCTGTGGTGGGGTTCACAAAAAGGATCTCGTCACACCGCTGTGCCAGATAAGAAAATGCCTCTGAGGTCTCCAGCTCATTTTTATATGTATCCAAAGATGAAACCGTCCCATACACCTCATGCTTATGGATCAGGGATGGTGATATATCAATAAGCTGGAGCACAGTGCATACTACCAGCGCTGCCTGCACCAGAGTCTTTTTTGACCAGGTGGCATACATTACCAAAAGAGCCGTCAATCCAAACCAGATCACCCAGATAAAACGTCCGGTGGTCCTGAATACGGAAAGCAGCCTGTATATTGCATCCGGCCAGGGGATATGATATAGCCTGTGACCCGCCAGTGTCCCCATTGGCCCCATGGCAAGAAGTAAAAATACCAGCCCGGAAAAAGAAATGGACTCCGCCATTTTTATATTAAAGTCCAGCTTGCCACTTTTTACATCCCTGATGGAGGATATGATGGCGATGACGGCAAGGAGGATCACCCCCAGTCCCAAATAGGAAAAGCCCTCGCTCTGCCAGGGAGTATAGACGTTGAAACCCTTAAAAAACAGGGAATAGCTCTCTGATGACCTGTAGTCATACAGGGGCATGTCCCTAAGATGTATCAAAATTTCGTTTCGGGGATTGAAGAGGCCGTTTAGGTTGTAGGATACGTCTTCCATGTTCTCGGCAGATGAGCTGACTGTGCCGCTGAACATGCCCAAAAGTGCTCCCCAAATAAGGGCCGACACGCCGGAGATCAAAAGTGCGACCAGATCTCCTGCCCAGCCGTGGGCAGTCCGTCGATACTCCGGAAGTTGGGAGGGGTCCTTTTTAATATCCCTGTCCCTGTCTATGAGCTGCTGGCTTTTTCTGTGACGGATCATAAAACCGTAGAGGATGCTGCAGCCGTATATCCCCATCACCATGGGGATGTAGTATGCATTTATCAGGGTGCAAAGCGTCACCAGCAGGATGAAAAGTCCCCGCTGCCAAAGCCTGCCCAGCTCATTTTTATAGATCACGATAAGGATGGCCCCCAGCAGCAAAAAATGTGCCGAAAGGGCGGTGTGATAGAAGACCCTCTTGGTAAGAACCGGAGAGGTCACCATGAGAAGGGCCATACAGATCGCGGATATGACTCTCCTAACCGTATCGGGCCTGTCCTTGCTGCGGGCATGGACGCTCTGCCCCTTTTTATATGTATCAGATGCGGGGATACCGGAAAACCTGTCTGCGATCAGGGCTCCGAAGCCACCCATTAAAACATAGGTGATAAGCTCAAAGATCCCCATATATTGAAACTGCTGTGGCAGGACAGGGGACAGGAGCTTAAAAATAATGGCAAAAAGAGGGACGCTGTCAGTGTAAACTATGGAAAGTGGCTCAGGAGAAAGTCCATAAAACAGACCAATGGGAAACATCCAGGGGCAGTTGCGATACATCTCCCAGCCCAGCTCATGCTGTGTCAGATCTGCCAGCCCCTCCAGATCCACGGAATGATGGAGCCAGGTCACGTTGGTGGGGATGATCACCGCAAAACCATATATGAGGAAAAAGACCACCGCACCTACAGTGGCCCCCGTCAAAAATGAATATCTTCTTTTGTAAGCAAAACCCTTTTTCATAACACCTCTTAATCGATACAGTCTCAACGCTATCATATTATAAATCAAAACAGGGTATATCGCCACCCGGAAAAATTTCCCGTCCCTCTGGGGAGAAGGACAAACTAAAATCAAGCTAAATGCCCCGCTGCTTTGCGGCGGGAGTTTGACCATTTGATCATTCCAGATACGTCGGAGACGGGTTATTAACCCGTTTTGGGTTGTATTGTCCGTGTTTAATATGTTATATTCAATGAAGCATTACACTTTTTCATAAGAGGAGGCACGATATGAAACTGAGAAAAAATCTGATATTTGTTATTATAGCGGCGATGATGGTTTCCCTTCTGCCGGCAGGAGGTGTCATGAACGCAGAGGCAAAGAGCACCTGGACCCTCAGCCACACCAGCCGCACCATAAAAACAGGCGGCACCAAGAATATTGCCATCAAAAATGCCACCGCCTCCCAGCTTAAAAAGGCAAAGTGGAAGGTAATAAAAGGGGCTGATGTGGTATCTTTTACCGTTAATAAAAAGAACAGCAGGGCAGCCATAACAGGTAAAAAAGCCGGGACTGCCAAGATCAGTGTCAGGATTGGAAGTACGAAAAAGACCTGCGTTATCAAGGTGAAAAAGACATCCACCGGTTATTCCGAAGAGGTGGCTGAAACAGCCCTTACCATGCTAAAGGGCCTTCGGGCAGCAGAAAAGGATCCTTCCAACACCCTGATATCTCCGGACTCCATCTTATCCTGTCTTTCCATGACGGCAAACGGAGCGAAGGGAGATACCCTTGCAGAGATGAAAAAAGTCTTCGGCGTGAAGGACATAGCTGACTATTCTGCATACTGGAAGGAAACCCATGACAGGCTTACCTCAGTAAACGAGAATAAGAATGGCAAGGTGTCCTATAACGTGGCCAATTCCATCTGGACCAACAGCGAAAAGGTGACCCTGTCAGAGGATTTCGTAAAGGAGAACAAGGCGGCATTCGATGCGGAGATACAAAATGTCAAGTTTGATGACAGCGCCGTATCCCAGATGAACTCCTGGGTCAAAAAGAATACCAACGGCATGATCGACAAGATAATCGACAAGCTGGAAAAGGATGATCGTGCGGTGCTCATAAATGCCATTGGTTTTGAGGGACAGTGGGGAGAGCAGTACGAGGATCGACAGATCGATGAAAACGGCACTTTTACCACAGCTGCCAAAAAGAAGCAGAAGGTTACCATGCTTTCCGGAACAGAGGAAGGCAGAGCCTATATGACCCTCAACGGAGGCGACGGTTTTATCAAGTATTATACCAATGGTGATTTTGCATTTTTCGCCTATCTGCCTCCCGAGGGTAAATCGGTGGATGACTATCTGTCAGGTATTTCCGGTGCGGAGTTTATAGGTGCATACAACAACCGTCAGGATGTAAAGGTCATCACCAAGATGCCTGAGTTTAAATATGATTACAGCACCTCCCTTAAGAAGCAGCTTCAGGATATGGGCATGACCTTAAGCTTTTCCAACGATGCTGATTTCACCGGGATGCTGGATCTGAAAAAGGCTCCTGACCAGGACAGATTAAAGATAAGTGACGTGATCCACAAGACTCATATCGAAGTAGACAGGAACGGTACCAAGGCTGCAGCTGCCACTGCGGTCATTATGGCCAAGACCACTGCATTCAGAGAAGAAAAGGAGCCTGTTTACATTACACTGGACAGACCTTTTGTATACGGCATTTTAGATACTGAGACCGGTATGCCTCTTTTCATAGGAACACTGGATGAAGTCAAATAGACACCTTTGGATCAGCTTTATATTCGGCGGCCTGCTGGCGGCCGCCGCTTTTGTGTGTATTTACGGCTTTCGGGTTTTGATACCAACCTATGACGACTGGCTTTTGTTCACCAGGGACGGAGTGGACAATATGCAGCACTATCAGGGATGGGTGGCTTACAGGCGCAGCCCCTGGCAGTTCCCCCTGGGCCTGACGGAGGGGATACTGTATCCGGACAGGATCTCCGTGATTTATACGGATTCGGTGCCCCTGTTTGCCTTTATCTTCAAGCTGTTGTCACCCCTTTTACCGGAGACCTTCCAGTATTTCGGGATCTTCGGACTGCTGTGCGCATTTTTACTGGGAGCTTTTTCAGCGGCCTTTATCTGCCGCTTTACGGATCGTCCCTTGTTTTCGTCCCTTTGCGCACTGTTTTTTGCTACCGCCTTCGTGTTTTTGCACCGCATGTTTTATCATACGGCTCTGGCGGCGCAGTGGATAGTGGTGGCGTCACTGTTTCTGTGGCTGGCGGTTCCATATAAAAAGGAAGGCTTCGGAGGTGTCCGGGCAGTATCATGGACCCTGCTTTCGGTGACGGCCATTCTTACCGAGGCGTACTTTTTGCCCATGGTCTGGGGCATCATGCTCTGTGACCTCATCGCTTATGGCCTTGGAAAAAAGGACATCCGGAGCTTTGCCGGTGCACTGGTCATCACCATGGGACCGGCAGCAGTCTTTACGGTTCTGATCGGATGGTGCTTCGGACTGTTTTACGGTGATGTACAGTCCTCCGGTCTTGGCCTGGGGGTATACACCTTTAACCTGATCAATTTTGTGAATCCATTTTGGATGTCCTCAGTCATCCCCTGGCTGCCCTCCGACTTTTTCCAGTATGAGGGTCTGGCCTATCTGGGCCTGGGAGTGCTGGGCCTGATACCGGTGGCCGTGGTGCTGTGGATCAGAGGCAGATCAAAGGATGAGCCTGTGGATATCTCTATGTGGCTTCCCCTGGTGATATTTTTTGTGGGGTTTTCCGTCGCGGCCATAAGCCCCGTCGTTTCCATAGGAGATCACAGGTTCACCGTACCCATTCCGGATACTCTGTGGGAGCTTTGGTCCACCTTTCGCAGCTGCGGCCGCATGATATGGCCGGTGTATTATCTGATCATCCTCGCTGTCTGCACAGGTCTGGGCCGGTATGCGGGGTGTGAGAAGGTTGCCGTCAGTATACTTATGGCAGCCCTGGTGATACAGATGTATGATGCCCACGGGTATATTGAGGACCTCAACGAAAAGTTTTCAACTCCCCATGAGTATGTGAGTTCACTGAGGGATCCCAAGTGGGATGAGATAGGAAAAAACTACGAGCACATTGCAGTTTGTCCTGATGTGCATGATGTGTACTATACATACGAGGGTGAGGAGCTGGAGTACTTCGCACTGCAAAAGGGCCTGACCATGAATATAGTCTATACCGCCCGGGAGGTTTCTAAGCAGGTGAATGAGAGGATGGAAAAGGAGCTTGATGCCATCCGCTCCGGGGAGGCCGGACCCGACAGGAAAACCGTCTATGTCTTTTTGAATGGGAAAAAGGATAAGAGCCTGCCCCTCAATTATTATAAGCTCAATGGCTACACCATCGGCGTAGCCGGTGAATTATAGGAGATCGCATTTGGAAAAGTATATAAGACTGCTTCGCATGAAGCACTATATCAAAAATATTCTGGTGATCCTTCCCATGTTTTTCGGGGGAGCCTTTTTGGATACCGGTCTCTGGATAGTTGCGGCTTTGGGTTTTCTTTCGTTTTGTGCCGTCTCCTCCGCCATATATATTATCAATGATATCGCAGATGCCGACAGGGACCGCCTCCATCCGGAAAAGAAAAAGCGTCCCATTGCAAGCGGCGAGGTGTCGGTAAAAAGTGCATCTGTTGTTGCTGCAGTATGTCTGGCTTTGTCGGCAATCTTCTTTTATGTCATGACAGGGATGGGCGCTGCAGGATACTCCTATGGGGCCATGCTGCTCTTGGCCTATCTTGCCATAAATGTCGCCTACAGCAGGGGGCTTAAAAATGTGCCCATACTGGATGTGGTGATCCTGGCCTTCGGATACGTCGTCCGGGTATATTTCGGCGGACTCATCACCGGCATAGAGGTGTCCGACTGGCTGTTTTTGGTCATTACGGCAGGTGCCCTCTACATGGGCTTTGGAAAGCGCCGGGGTGAGCTTATCCGTGGAGGCGACACCAGGGAGGTTTTAAAGAGCTACACCGAAGGCTTTCTGAACGGTTCCGTGACACTTATGATGGGACTTACCATAGTATTTTACGCCCTTTGGGCCAGGGATATTTCTAAAAAGGGAATGATCTTTTCCGTTCCGCTTTTCATAGTGATAATGCTCAGATACGGCATGGTATCGGACAAAAAAGCAGACGGGGACCCTGTGGAGGTGATCCTTTCCGATTTGCCTCTTATGGCGCTCTTGGTAGTATACGGCATAGCCGTCAGCCTGATCCTGTACATGTAACGAGGACTTAATGGACACACCTATAACAAATGAGAGAAATTCATATATAGATCTGTGCCGTGCCATAGCTGTCCTGGATGTGCTGGCGGGTCACACAGCCTTTTGGGTGATGTTTTGGGAGACACCCAACTGGGTCAAGAGCCTGACCCTTTTATTTGAGGTACCCACCTTTTTCTTCCTGTCCGGATGGGCCTCATCCCTTCGTACCCCCGATGTGAAAAAATCACTGCAGGGCCTCACAAGGTTTTGGATGCAGTGGATATATTTCGTCACGGTCATGGCAATAGTCTGTGTGGCAAGCTCATCCACTGCCTCTCCCATCGAGGGGATCTCGGGACCGGCGGATTTCATGCAAAACTATTTCTTTACCGTGAGTTTTCCCGGACTATCCATAGTATCCATCTCTCTGTGGTGGGTGGGTGCGTTTTTTGTTGTCATTCCACTGATGACGGCTCTGATCATGCTGATAAAAAGGACCCGGCATCCGGAGGTTTTCGAGATACTCCTGTGTGTGGCAGCAGGGGTGGTATTTTTAGTCTGGTCCCTGCGATCCGGGGATTTCGGCTCCGGCACAGTGTACCGGGAGCCGGTGACTGCAGAGGAGGTGGGTCTTAAAAATCTGGTGATAATGGGAAGCTCCGAGTCCGGAGTGACCCTGCCATTTTTGGCCTTTTTCTGGCTGCTGGGATATAACAGAAAGAGGATAAGGATCGACAGATGGTGGAAGCTTATGATATCCGAGGCTGTGGTGATCACGGCCTATCTGATGTCCGTGGGATACTATGGTATTGGCTGGGATGATATTCAGACCGCAAAGTTCCCCCCGGCGGCTCCCTATCTCTTTTCCTCCATGATACTCATCTTTGTGATGCTGTATCTGGAGCAGTTTGTAAAAAAGACTGGGCGTATCCTGCCCCATATAGGGAAAAATGCACCCTTTTATTTTTTCGCCCAGGGGGTCACCAGCTCCCTGTGCACCAGGATAAAGCCCTTCATCCCGGGATCTTCCGACAATTTCAACGCCATTGTGGCAGGGGAGGCCACGGCGCTTAGGTTTAATCCGGCGCCCTATCTGATCCTGCTTCTTATAAATATCCTTATGGCCATTGCCCTTGCCGAGGCCCTGGCCTTCAGCTATTCACTGATAAAAAAGGCGGTGATGATGCAGCCTTTGAGGACATCCTGGCCCATACCCGTGATCATCCTGGCCTTTGTTTTTGTCATGGTGTTTTACGAGTCCGTAAATGCACCGGGCCCCTTCGGGGAGTGGGACGACTACAGCTTTCCCATTGTGTCCATGCTTCAGGAGCACCGGATCAGCGTTACCGACAGGACCATTCAGGGGGTAAAGGAGTGGCTGTATCCCGGATGGGACTGGATGGTGAACGGTTATAAGCTCTCCGGCATGTATACCGCCGACGGAGGCCAGCTTCCCTGGTATTTCCCGCTGTATGCCATTATCTGCATGCCGGCGGTGTTGCTTTTAAGGAGATTTTCCATTCCGCCCATGCATGCATTTCCCCTCACAAATATTGCGGTTGTGGCCCTGGCCCTCCTTATAGCAGGCAGGTTCTTAAAGACCGACAACAAAAGGCGCACCATACTGGTCCTTTTGCTGGCAGTGCACCCTGCGATCTTTTACATCAGTAACATTAGCGCGGAAGCCCTGATATATGCACTTTTGATAATCGGCTGCACCTTTTGGTACAACAGATGGTACAGGCCGGCGGCTGTCGTCATATCCCTGGCAGGGATGCTTAATCCCACCATTATGATAATGGGCGTGGTGATGATACTGGAGTACCTGGAGTTTGAGGGATATTACTACCGGCCCAAGGATAACCTGATAAACCCGGGAAAATGGGCGGGTCTGATCTCATTTGGGGCCTGCTTTATACCGGCGCTTTTGCCCATGGCCTATAACTATTATCATACGGGACATATCAATCTGACTGCTGCCACAAAAGAGCTGGTCACAGGAAATGAGACCACTCTTCAGCGTGCGTGGGCCTATATCACGGATCTGAATTATGGCATGCTCCCGTATTTTCCCATACTTTGCCTGATTGCATTGGTGCTGCTTTTCATCGTCCTGGTACGTATCAGAAATGTTTTCGCCTATGCCATGCCCCACAGATACCGGGAGAGAAGGGAGTTGATGGGTGAGGCGGCAAAGAAAAAGGCAAAGGCCGGCACCAGGTATATAGAGTGGATGGTCACCTTTATGCTGAATCTGATCCTGGTTTCCACGGTGATCCATATTAACAGCGGTATGTGCGCCATTGCCAGATATAACGTCTGGCTTTCGGTGGTCCCCATTTTTGCCATTGTGTTTTTCGGGCATGATGTGGTTGACGTGTCATTTTTACGAAGGGCAGCTGCCACCGCCGTTACGGCAGGGGCTGTTCTGACGGGGGTCATAGTATACGCATATTATCCCCATTTTGCCATGAACGTACAGTATACGGACTTTTCTCCCATAGCGGATTATGTGCTGGATAACCTGCCGGGCCTGTACAATCCCATCCCCTCTACATTTGTGGCCAGATCAGAGCATATAGACGGAGGATATGACTATGAGACGCCGGTGATCTATTACGGTCATGACGGCTATGTCAGAAAGATACTGGCAACCGAAAAGGATGCAGATATGCTGGTAAATAATTACCGGTCGGCATATAAGGATATAAAGTGGTATAACAGGGAAAGCTTTGAAAATCAGGCAAAGCACCTGTCTGAGTCACCGGGATACATATCTGTTCCCGGCAGATATCGGGTCACCATCAGGGATCAGCAGGAATGACAGGGCCGGTTGTCCGGATCCGGCAGATGGATTATAATATGAAAAATAATTTAAGGGGGGATAATATGGCGGATAATACAAAAAAAGAATTAAGAAATCAGGTTATATACCAGATATTTGTCAGGAATTTCAGCGAGGAGGGCACCTTTCGTGCCGTTATACCACAGCTTGGCAGGATAAGGGATCTGGGGGTGGATATCATTTACCTTCTGCCCATACATCCCATTGGCGAGGTTGCAAGGAAGGGCAGTCTCGGATGTCCTTATGCCATAAGGGATTATCGGGGCATCAATCCGGAATACGGTAACGAGGATGACCTGGTGGCTCTGGTGGATGCCATACATGATAAGGGGATGAAGTGTATCATTGATGTGGTCTATAACCACACTTCTCCCGATTCCGTATTGGCAAAGGAGCATCCGGAGTGGTTTTACCACAAGGAAGACGGGTCCTTTGGTAATCATGTGGGTGATTGGACGGACGTCATCGATCTGGATTATGACAACAGGGATCTGTGGGATTATCAGATAGAAACCTTAAAATACTGGGCAAAATATGTGGACGGCTTCAGATGTGATGTGGCCTCCTTGGTGCCTGTGGACTTCTGGCTCAGGGCACGGGATGAGGTCGGCACCGTAAAGCAGGATATGATCTGGCTCAGCGAGTCTGTGGATCCCGAGTTTATCAGGACCATGCGGGCCATGGGACTTTATGCTTATTCTGATTCTGAGATGTTCAGGGCTTTTGACATCAGCTACGATTATGACATCCACGGTGAGTGGGTGGATTATCTGAATGGCCGCAGCAGTCTTTGCAGATACGCCGAGGCGGTGGACAGACAGGAATACATCTATCCCGGCAATTATGTGAAGCTTCGTTTTTTGGAAAATCACGATAAGGCCAGGGCCCGGTTTTTCTTCTCTGATGAAAAGGCTCTAAAAAACGCAACGGCTTGGAGCTTTTTCAACAAGGGCACGGCCTTTGTCTATGCAGGACAGGAGGTGGGCGCTGTACATCTGCCCGGACTCTTTGACAAGGATATCGTGGACTGGGATGCAGATGATGCAGTGGATATCTCTGGATTGATATCGGTACTTTCCGGGATTAAAAAGGACGGGATATTTACTGACAGTTCCTTCAGGGTATCCGCACCAATAGATGATTTTCTGCTGGGAGTACACTCTCGTGGTGAAAGCAGGATGACAGGGGTGTTTTCATTGCGCGGGGCGGCGGGTACTGTTCCCGTTGAGCTGGAGGATGGAATATATGAGAACCTGATCGACGGATCCCGGGTGGAGGTTTTCCAGGGGATGCTCCGTCATGTAGGGGATCCTGTGATAATAAAGACAGAAGGGTGACAATCCGTCCAAATATAACTTGAAATGTAAGCCTCTATGTTATATAATACGCCTCGTGTGTCTGGTGCGCCAGAAGGATGTACCGAGCACACGAGGCTTATTTTATAACGAAAGAGAGGAAAAAAACTAACATGAAAAACGTACTCAAGAAAATCGCACTTCTGATGCTGGCGGTTTCAATGACAGTTCCTGCCGCATCAGCACTGGGCATCCCCGCTGCATCCGTTGCAGAGGCTGCTTCTACAGAGAAGATCACACTCTATGTGGGTGAGAAGTTTGCCGTTTCCGGTGTAAAGAGCATCAAGTCAGGCAACTCAAAGGTAGTTAAGGCAGGTACAGACAAGTCTTCAGGATATGTGACCCGTTACATGATCGCAAAGAAGGCAGGTACTGCAACTGTTACCACAAAGAGCTCTTACGGCAACTACACTACAAAGTATAAGGTAACGGTTAAGAAGAACCCCTGCACCGCTACCATCAAGTGGTCTGCTTACAAGATGTCCGACACATCCAAGTACGGAGAGGCTTTTATCACCATCAAAAACAGCTCATCACAGATCTTTGATGACGTTGAGGTAAGATATACTTTGAAGAAGGCTGACGGGTCCGTGATCGAGGAGGATACAAAGTCTGCATACAGCGGCATTGCCGGGAAGGGTAAGGCTTATATCATCTTAAGCGGCGTTGACAAGACCGAGGTTGCTGATATGTCCGTTAAGGTAACAGGCCTGACACATTATCCCAACTACAACTACAAGGATGTGACTTCAAAGGTAAAGGTTGAGACCTCCGAAGAAGCTGCAGACAAGGAGATCAAGGTTCAGCTTACAGCAAAGAACACCACTAAGAGCAGTGTTTCCGGAAGTGCATATTTTGTACTTAAGGATGGCTCCGGTGAGGTTATCGGCGTAAAGAGTGCCTCCACCTTCTACTTAAAGAGCAAGGCAACTGACACATCCGTAGAGAAGACTCTTGATATCGCATATTATCCCGGATACGACCACTACGAGGTCGAGAATTATTTCTACACCAAGAAGATCAAGTAAAT
This sequence comes from Lachnospiraceae bacterium, assembly GCA_024687655.1. Lineage (GTDB taxonomy): Bacteria > Bacillota > Clostridia > Lachnospirales > Lachnospiraceae > JAILEN01. Next base: position 26,920 of record JAILEN010000033.1, read on the forward strand.
AAACTGTTTATTACCTTGGGCAGGATGCAGATCCTGCCCTTTTTCATTTGCCATAAAAGGCATTTCGTGATAAAGTATTCTTGGTTTTGCGGAGAGGTTGATCTGGTGAAAAACGACAGCAAAAAGGATACAATAGAGCTTTGTACGGTGGCAATGATCATTGTCGCCTTTTTGGTGTTTTTTGTACTGAAGGTCAACGGTTATTTTGACTTCACCCATAAGTATGGTATAAGAGAGATCTTCTCCACCATCGATCAGGAAAATGTCATGCTCATGATAGACGGGGATGGGGAGACCATCTGGAATGAAGCCACTTTTTTAGGGGAGACAAAGGCGAAGACCGGGGACAGTATCAGGATCACCTTTGACAGACCCAGACAGATATCGGGCATCAAGGTGACAGGAGATATACCGAAGGGTCTGGTGATAAAGACCGATGAGACAGAGGGCCGCGATAAGTTCACCTTTGATAAGCCGGTGCTCACCGGGGAGATCATAATGGAATTGCAGTCGGATGGTGAAAAAACCTGGAATATATCCGAACTGGAGGTAATGGAGTAATAAGATGAAAAAACTGGGATGGATCGAAAAATACTTTGAACCTGCCATCAGCATTTTTTGCCTGGTGATCACCATCTGCGGAGTGATCACCTCCATATATATGAACTTTGTGGGCAGGTCTCTGTGGTTTGATGAGGCGGCACTGGCATATTCTCTGTCCACCAGGGATCTTTTTGAGCTGGCGAAAACGGGTCTGGATTATGTGCAGGCGGCACCCGTGGGGTGGCTGTGTCTGGAGAAGATCTTTACACTGATATTCGGTAATACGGACTTTGTACTGCGGATCCCCTCCATACTTTTTTATATCGGGGCGCTGGTCATCATATATCTGTATTCCTCAGATATCCTGGACATGGATCTTCCGCTTTTGCCGGTGGCATTTACCGCCAGCATGCCTGTGCTGCTCCAGTATTCCAATATGTTCAAGCCCTATATGGCGGACTGCTTTTTTACCATCCTTCTGCTCTATGTGTATTACGGTAAAAGAGAGGACGAGGTGGACAGCGGCACCCAGGCACTTTTGATGGGGGTCTTTTTCGGAGCGGTGATATGGTTTTCAAATCCCGCCTGCTTTGTGATAGGGGGTATTCTGGCAGCAGCCGGTATCTTTGCCCTGGCCGAAAGGGAGTGGAAGCGCTTTTCCTGCGCCGTACTGACGGCGATACCCGTGGCAGGCAGCTTTGCCTTTTACTATTTTTACTGGCTGGAGAAGGTGGATGACGGCATGTTCGGCTTTTGGGCAAACTGGAGGTTTCCCCTTTTTCCCAAGAACATGGATGACATAGCCCAGTTCTATCTCATGGGCGCCACCCTGATGCAGCCCTTCTACAGGCTGAAATGGATCATAGCTGCCATAGTTGCAGCCGGCTTTGTTTTCTGTATCTACTGGAAATCGGAGCAGATGATCGCCATATACATAACCCTGTTTCTGGCGGCCTTCGCATCCTCCCTGGGGATGTTCCCCGTCAACAAGAGGATGTGGCTTTTCATCTATCCCCTGCTTACGCTGATAGTATTTTTCATCGGCCACAAGGCCTGGGATTTCTGTGATGTACGAGACTGGGATGTGCTGACAAAGCTGGTGGTTTTGATCATGGCCTTTGCCTGCCTTTTAAACGGCGGCATACGCTATTACATGCATGAGGAAAATGTATGGTGGCCCCGCTATGAGGTAAAGGGCGAGTATGAATACCTTTGCTCACAGCTTAAGGAGGGAGACCGGGTGTATGTATTCTCGGCGGCTGCTCCCATGTTTTTATACTACAATGACTACGAGACCGAGCTTATCAGTCCCAGAGACGAGCATATCCCGCCCCACTATGACGTGAAGGTGTATGTGGGAGATGAGCCCCTGGGTGAGGCCTTTAATTGCAGGGAGGATATGGACTTTATTTTGGAGGGAGACGACTGCTATATCGTGATGTCCGATACCTGGGACGACCCCGCAGCCAGCAAGGTGCTCTGGGATACTACGGCAGAGCACGGTACCATGGAGCAGATATATTTTGAGCATGATACACCGCTTTATCACTTTGTGAAGAACAAATGATAAAAGATTCTTCGCTGCGTTCAGAATGACAACAGTATGGATTGATGGATAGATACAGCATATCGAAAACCAAATATTTTGTGATGCTTCTGGCGGCGGTGGCGGTGGGGATGTTCATTTACGAGCTAGCCTGCTGCCGGGAGTTTATCGCCTATATGGATGGTTATTATACCTACAAGTATCTGCCGGATTTTATCATAGATCACAATTTTGACTACTATGTAAAGTTTCCAATGGGCACCTCCATGTGCGAGCTGCCATTCTTTCTGGTGGCCCATGTCATCACTCTGATTATGGACCCCTTACATGCCACCGGCTTCGGCGGCGCCTATGAGACTGCCATCGGAGTCTGCGGTATCTTTTATTTCTGCCTGGGCTTTTCGTTTTTATACGCCACATTAAAAAAGGTCTTTGGCGGAAGCGCCGCTTTTTTGACATGTCTCTGCCTCATGCTGGGGACACCGCTTATCCTCTACGGATCGAAATATGCCGCATTTTCCCATATCTACACCTTTGCCGTTTCGGCGATCCTTTTATACCTGAGTAAGATCATTGACAGCAGTCATTTTGAAAAAGCCATAAGTCTGGTCATGGGAATATGCGTGGGGCTTCTTTTTCTGATAAGGAATGTAAACGTATTCTTTGTGCTCATCTATGTGCTTATGTATGCGGCGATCAGGGGTGAGTACGGCGAGCACTTTAAAAAGCTGTTCAGTCCAAACCGCCTGCCCTATAATGCGGTGGGGGCCCTGATGACCATCCTGCCCCAGCTGTATCACTGGCACAGGATCCTGGGAAGCTGGCTTCCCAACACCTATTCTGATGAGAGCTTTATCTATGCCGCTTCTCCCAAAATGTATGATGTATGGTTCTCCGACGCCAAGGGATATTTTATTTTTGCGCCGGTGATGATACTGTCGGTTTTGGGTTTTTTCTTTTTGCCGCGTACTGACGGGAAAAAGTACATGGCAGCCTCTGCTCTGCTTTTTGTTTTCGAATCCTACATGACCGCAGCCTGGTGGTGCTGGTGGATGGGAGGAGTGTATTCCATCAGGAGCTTTCTGGACATAACCGTTTTCATGGCCATACCCATGTGCGGCTTTTTTGTCTGGTATTTGAAAATGGTTTCCAAAAGGGGGATGGCGGTTTTGATCCCGGGGATCATTACGGTCGCGATATTTTTCTACATCAATTTTGCCCTGCTCCGCGGGGCTGAAAAGGGTATCATCAATGAGACCCTGTCCTCCTGGTGGCAGATCAGGCAGTCGCTTTTGTTAAGGTAGTATATGGATCACAAAACTTTTTTATCAAAACGGAATATCCATATGGCCTTTGCCATTATCTGGATCGTAGTTTTCCACATGAAGCTGGTCACCGGTATTGCGGGCCTGGATAAGCTCATTAATATAGGCTATGCCGGCAGCGACATATTCTATTTTGTATCCGGTATCGGGATCTGGTTTTCCCTGGAAAAAAGCGGGGACATCCTTTTGTATTATAAAAAAAGGCTGCTTCGGATCATGCCCATGTACTGGATATTTATGTGTTTCTGGATCCCCTTCAGGGTCGCCTTTTTTGAGATGAAGCCCCTGTATGTTGGCCTGAACGTCTTGGGTATAGCCGGGATCTTTGATATAGGTGAGGGCTTTAACTGGTATATCTCATTTTTGATACTGTTTTATATTGTCGCTCCGCTGATAAAGTGGATGATGGATCTGCTGCCCGGCCCCACGGCTCTGCTTTTTATCTTTGCCCTGTTCTTTATCCTGGGATATGTGCTGGTGGATGATCCCGACGTCATGATAGGCATTACTAGATTCCCCATTTTTGCCATGGGCATGCACTTCGGGAAAAGGATGACAAAAAAAGAGGATGGCAGGTTTTCGGTGCCGGAGGTGATATTCTGGCTTCTGATGATACCGGTGGGCATCGGACTGGGACTGTACTTTGGCGGGGATTTCCTCAAAAGCTGGAGCAACGGGCTTTTATGGTATCCCTATATCCTGAGCACCCCCGGCATATGCATGCTGCTTTCCATGATCTTTGCACCCCTGCCGGACTGGGTGAGCGCACCCATGGATTTTATAGGCAAGCATACCCTGTCCATATACTTCATACATGTTTTCTTTTTTGAGATATATGAAAAATATCTTTTGGCAAATGGGTTTATTGAGCCTGAAGCCTGGCAGTGGTTTGTGATCCTGGCGGCAGTGGTGCCGGGGTGCATTGTTTTGGAACTTTTGACCCATCTTGTTACACTACCCTTTTTGGGAGGAGATAAGGATTGAAAAAGAGAAATGTTTCCGTTGAATTTGCACGGCTTATAGCATGTATAGTTGTTATACTGTGCCACTGCAATTTCTTTGCGGTCTACGCCCCGGAGGATGAGTTTTTACATCGGGTGATGATCTCCCTTCTGGCTGATTCGGTGGGGATGTTCTGGCTCATCACAGGTTTTTATTTTTTGCAGGCAAAAAGCTATGGCAAGCTGTGGCTCGGCACATTAAAAAAGGTGATCCTGCCGGGACTTGCCATCATACTGTTTACCCGGTTTTTCACGGACCCCATTATAAACGGAGTGCCTTTTTCCGAGAATCCTGCACTGCAGCCTGAGGAGATCAAAAGGTTCTTTTTATCCCTGATCACCTTCAGGGAGACGGGGATATACTGGTATGTGTTTGCCTATATCCTGGTGGTACTGATCCAGCCCGTCCTTAAAAAACTGGGGGAGTGGCTGGACAGGGGCGCGGTGCGTCAGCTGCTTTTTGTTATCATTACCCTGGTGCTTTTGATAGCAAACGATTTTTCCAATAACGGACTCTGCCATTTTTCCTATTCGGGGATATTTGTGCTGATACCTGCTGCCATAGAGGTAATGTGGGGACACATCATCTACCAAAACAGAAAATGGCTCATGTCACTCACCATGCTGGTGGCCCAGCTGATCCTTTTTGTGGGAGTTTTGATGGGACGGGTGGCCGTCTATTCATACATGCTGAAGCAGGATATGTCCTCCCATGTGGTGTCCTGGTATACAGGCTTCGGATTTGTGATGGCAACTCTGGTGACCCTGATATGTATGCAGATCGTCAGGGAAGACAGGGAGCACAGCTTTGATGATGCCATCAGATATCCGGCCGGATACACCTATCCCGTGTACCTGATCCACCCGTTTTTGCTGTCCTTCGCCAGGGTCAGGGGATTGTTTAAAGCCATGAGCGAATGGCTTTCCAACATTTTCTCTACAGGGGTATCTGCAGTTTTTTCTGTGCTGATAGCAACACTGATATTTTACTTTTCATCCCTGGTCATCGCCATGGCCCTGAGGTGGCTTTGCAATAAATGCTTTAAAACCACATAAAAACGTGGTATAATCTGTCGGCGAGTTTTCAAAAGGAAAGAGGTTTTACGAAGGATGGTTTTTAAGAGATCATTGGCCATGGTCCTGGCAGTATCGGCTGTGGTATGCAGTGTATTTTGTGCCCCCATGTCGGCGGAGGCCAAAAAAGATAAAAAAGAAAAGAAGGAAGAGGTAGTACAGGAGACCCGCCTGAAGCTTACCTATGACGATCGGTACACCTTTGATTCCCCAATTAAAAACATTGAACAGGTAAAGATAGAATCCAGGATCCCCGGCACAAAGGTGCCGGATGTGGCTGTGCTTATCAGCGAGGATAAGAATAAGATTGCGGCCACCGGTTGCGGAGTGGCCAGGGTGACCCTTAAAGGCGGTGAGGTCTACAGAGTGGCGGTGAAGTCTGCCCCCATCAGCCTGATCCTTATGATAGGCCAGAGTAATATGGAGGGAGGCTGTTCCGTTAAGGAGGAGGTGGACCTCTACAAGTCCCAGCAGATATTAAGCCCTGAGGGGACGGTGTATTCCACCTATGCTCCCGCCTATGGCTTTAACTGCAAATACGTGGGCTACTACAATGAAAAGCTGACCTTAAAGCTTAACAATGCAAATAAATTCATACCCGAAACCCTGACAGCCAACGGTTCAAAGCATTCATACCGCCATACCAATAACCTTACCGACGCCTCAGTTACCGGCGGTAAGAACGGCATGGATGGAGCCTTTGGATATAATTGGTGCAAACTTACAAAGGAAAAGGTGTGGCTCATAAACGCCGCCAACTCCGGATCCTCCATCTTAGAATGGCAGCCCGAAGCAAACAGCTACTACGACAGGGCCATGGGCCTGTACCATAGGGCTATGGGTGTGCTGGATGCCGAGATAGAAGCAGGTCATTATGAGTTAAGCCAAAAGGGATACCTGTGGATGCAGGGAGAGACTGACAGTGAGATGAAGGGTACGGACTACTATATGCAATATGTCCGACTCCACAACGCCCTTAAGGCCGGCATGTACGGAAGCGAATATAAAAATCTTAAAAAGCCAATTTCCTTTGCAGGACTGTGCATGATCAGAAATGTGGAAAAGTCCATTTTGCCCTATACCAGAGAGGTCTACGACGATTTCAAATCCAATGGACCCAGAGAGGCATACAAGGAGATCGCCAGATCCGAAAACAAGATGCTCAAGGACGTTATCATGGCTACCGATGTTGAGGAGAAGTGGGCATCTGATGAGGATGTTGCCGAATACTTCGAGGATGCATATGGTTCCGTGAAAAAATACAACAAGTACAATCCCATGGTAAAGGAAGTCGAAGCTTTGCCCCAGAGCGTGGCGGATGTTCACGACAACATCCATTACAAGCAGTTGGGTTACAACGAGATCGGCCGCACTGCGGCCCTGGAGATATGTGATTACTTAGGCTACTGATGCCCGAAATCATTTGCAAACCACTGTTGATTCTGATATACTTTTGCCCGTTATGAATACATTATATATAATAATCCCGGCTTATAATGAAGAAAAAAATATAGAAGGACTGATACGAGACTGGCACCCCGTAGTGGAAAAATACGGGGATCCCCAGACCTCCCGTCTGGTGCTCATAAACGACGGTAGCAAGGACAATACCTATGATATTGCAAAAAAGTGCGAGGAAACCTATCCACTGCTTACTGTTTTGACCAAGGAGAATTCCGGTCATGCCCCTACCTGTATGTATGGATATAACTATGCCATCGAGCAGGGTGCGGATTATATCTTCCAGACTGATTCCGACGGCCAGACCCTTCCAGATGAGTTCGCTCCCTTTTATGAGGCCATAGCTGACCATGATGTGGTAATGGGTGTCAGGCACAAGAGGGGTGACGGCACTGGCCGCCTTATCATAAGCAGGGTTCTGCGCCTGGTGGTCAAAATGACCTATCACGTCAACGTGCCCGACAGTAATGTGCCCTATCGTCTTATGCGCTCGGATGCACTTGCGGAAGCCCTTAAGCTGGTTCCCCAGGATTATGCCCTTGCCCAGGTGGTCTTATCCGCTGTTTTTGAAAAGTTGAAGAAGCGCACCTGCTATCTGCCCATATCCTTTGTATCCAGGGAAGCCGGCGAGAGCATGTATAATATAGGCAAGTTTTTCGGCATAGGCTTTCATGCCCTGGGCGAATTTGTTTCTATCAATAAAGACATAGACGCCAAAATGAAAAACCATTGACTATGAAGCAAAAAAATGATCAAAAGGAAAGCCTGCTCAAGCTCTTCTACTACATCCTTTCCGTAGCGGCAGGCATCATAATCATAAATAACGTCTTTATGTCCGGTGTCACCTATGTGACAAAAAAGGATTTTTTTCTGCCTGCCATAGAGACCATGGCCATAGCGCTGCTTTTAATCTTTGCCCTGGTCCATAATCGTTTTTCTTTTTTTAAACCCCACATCCCCATACCCGTTATACTGGTAGTTTTTTTTGCATACCAGATATTGGTATCCAAAAGCATAATGTTTTTGACAGCCACCTGGGATGCAGGCACTGTGTTGGACAACGTGATCCTCATAGAGCGGGGTCTGTATGATGTGGCTTATATGGACTATTTTTCCCACTATACCTACAACGACGGGATATTCTTGCTGGAATACTGCCTTGCAGTTATCCTGGACAATATGGGTATTTTGACCCAGTATAACATGATCCTTGCCATGATCGTGCTGCAAAGTGCCGCCAATACTGCGGTGGCCTGGCTTGTATATGATGTGTTAAAAAGGCTTCATGACAGACAGATCGGTTACCTGGGACTTTGGGTGTACATCCTCTGGTTTGGACTCATCGGCTGGCAGAGCGTGGTCTACAATGATATGACCTCCATCATCTTTCCCATAGGGGCCTTCGACCTGTACCTGCGGCGTGACAGCTCAAGGTGGGACTACCCCAAATGGATAGGCATTTTCGTCCTGGTATTTATGGGCTACAAGATAAAGCCCACAGTCCTTATAATCCTCATAGCCATCGGCATGAGTGAGGGATTTCGTTTTCTTATCCAAAGGGATGAATTAAAAGAGCATGGTTACGAGATCCTAAGCACCCTCCTTTCGGCAGTGGCTGTTTTTGCGCTGGTAAGCTCAATTTTTGCGGCCACCCTGGATGCCACGCCCCTTAAGATAAACGAGGAGCTCAATACCGGCCCCCTTCATATGCTTATGATGGGAATGAATGATGCAAATGACGGCTGCTTTGTGTATACTGACGTAACCTATTCCTTTAGCTATGAGACAAAACAGGAGCGGACCCAGGCGCAGCTTCTGCGCATAAAAAGCCGCTTTGAAAACTATACCCCCCAGCGGTTTTTAAGCTTTATAAGCAAAAAAGCCCTGGTGGTCTTTAACGACGGATCCTTTGCCTGGGGTGAGGAGGCCGGCTTTTATGATAGAAAATATACCCATGGCCCACTGTCGGATTTTTTCAAAAACATATACTACAATGAGGGCTCTGTTTTCCCGTGGAAGCTCAATATCTGGCAGCTTCTCTGGTATATGACACTGATACTTTTGTTTTTGGTGTCCAGACTCAAATATGATAAAAACACCCTGGTGCTGGCTCTGGCGGTAACCGGGATCTTTGTGTTTGATATGCTCTTTGAAGCCAGGGCAAGATATCTCATCGTGTATGTTCCCGTGATCATGATCCTTGCCATCCATGGCCTGTCCTCAATGATAGAGGAAAGGAGGCTTTCGGACCATGGATGCTAAGCGTAATACAGGCTTTGATATCGCAAAAGGCATCGCCTTTATCGGCGTGGTATGGGGACATTTTTTAAGTCCCTACGGCACCGTCATCATCTACACATTCAACCTGCCGCTGTTTTTTGTGGTCAGCGGTTTTTTCCTCAGTACAAAAAAGCCGGTGAGAGAGTATATCTTATCCAAGGTAAAGCAGCTTTTTCCGCCTTATTTCATTACAGGTGCCATAATGATAGTAATGGTCTATATCCAGGGACTTATGGCTGGTATGGATCCACAGGAGGCTATGGGCCCTGCCATGGAGCGCACCGGCGCCCTGTTATACGGGACCGGGCTCATACCGACCCACCCTATGTTTGACGTGCCATTTGTAGGCCCCATATGGTTTCTGCCTGCCCTGTTTTTTGCACTTTTGATCGTAAGGGTCTGCATCATATCCCCGGTGGGTTACCTGGGTATAGCCGTCTGCGTGGCACTGGGATACTATTCCTCCCTTTATATCTGGCTTCCTATGGAGATACAGGCCGGTGCCGTGATGTCGGGATATGCGGCCATAGGCTATATTGTAAGAAGGATCACTGAAGCCGTAAAAAAAGACAAGACCACCGTGCAAAACACGATGATCTGTCTGGGCGTTTTTATAATTACTCTGGTAGTCTGGCTTTTGTATCTTAGAGGGGAAAAGGAGAGCATCCTGTTTTGTATCAACCAGTATCCCCGTGGTCTGGTGGATTATTTCGGATCACCCTTTGCCATCTTTACGGTGATACTTTGCTCAATACTTATCATTTCACACATACCGGTAGTGTCCACTTATCTTTCCTTCATAGGCAAAAACTCCCTTGTCATGCTCTGTGCACATGCGGTGGACACCATGATGATCAGCTGGAGCTTTTATTTTGAAGCCTTTGATGAGATCACCTGGAGGGAGCTTTTACTGCTTACAGCTATAAAATTTGCCATCTATTCCGTGGTGGTCCTCATATATAACCTACTTCACCAGCATCTTGGAAAGCTTCCCGGGGATAAGTCCGATCAAAAATGATATTATCCAGCTTACCAAATAAATGATAAAGCACATGGTAAGGGTCTTTTCCGTTCCCGTTAAGTTTTTATACGCCATATTTATGAACATACCCAGGGGCCAGTGGATGGAGATCACACCCATGGAATATGAGGATAGTGTCTCGATAAAGCGCTTGACTACCTTAGGCAGCTTTTCAAAGGGCAGGATCATCATCCATAAAAAGATGATGGGGGATACCACGAAAAGTGCGGATCCTGAAAAGGCCAGGGTCTGCTCCGTACGGGGGAACAGCGGATCCCTGAAGTATAAAAGTATCGGAACTACGATGGTAAGCAGGATGCACCAAAGAGCACGATGCTTTTTCAGCTGGTCCACCAGATGAGTCATAGCGATGACGATACCAAATATGGCAAAGGGAATGAGTTCGTATATCCTGCCTGCGGAGTACATGATCTCATACCTTAAGGTCCTGAAAAATATGGTTGCACGACCGTCGTATTCGATCCAGAGACATACAAAAGAAGCGATCATCAAAAGCACGGCTACCACACGCATGTCCATCACCTTAAAGAGGATGATGAAAAACAGGGTGAAAAGCATGGCCAGCCAGAGAAAATACATAGGGGGATTCACCTTTTCCACACATCCTGTAGCCACCTGCCAAAAGAGATCTGACAGGGTAACCCGATCCTCCAAATTAAGTATGATCTCCATTACCAGGTTAAAGATCCAGGATATAACGCCCCAAAACAGATAGGGCACAAAGAGTCTCTTCATCCGTGCCAGTTTTTTTTCACGATTATCTCCCACAAGTACCGGCTCTCCCAGGTAAAAGGCTATGAGTAAAAAGATGGCCACCGGCATCTCACGTAAAAATATGTAAGGGCCGGGGTAATAGTCCCAGCTGGCATGAAAATGAAAGCATACTATCAGTACGCCATATATAAGCCGCATCATGCAGATGCCGTAATTTATCTCTCGTCTTTTTTCCATAATTGTCCCACTTTACTAAATATAAGGTTCATAAGCATGGCTGCCATGGAAACCGCTATCATATACAAAAGCATGTATAATAGCTTCCGCCCCAGTCCCACATCCCTGGAGAAGAAGTGGGGAAAGATATGCATCCTGAAAAGCTCGTGCAAAAGATATATGTCCAGGGTCATATCCGACCACCGGGCGATAACCGGATCCATCTCATCCGAGGGCAGAAAGCCTGCGCTTACCCCCACAAAAAGTAGAATGAGTATCAGATAATCAAAACCGGAATGACCCAGATAGGTAGCCAAAAGGATGGCCACTAACATACAAGCCGATCCGATACACTTCCATAAAAGCTCACTGCCGTGGTTTATAAACCAGTCTGTCAGCATACAGGCATACATCCCCAGGCACATCTCCGCTATCCCACGAAACAGGGGAAAATTCACAACCTCCCCCGGGTCCATAACAGCCACGTCCAGTGCGCCCCTTTTTACATAGATCACAAACAAAAAGAGGATGATCATAGCCGGAGCCAGGTATCCCACAAAAAAACGCCGCATATATTTTAACATGAAAAAGATGAGAAAGCTGGCGATCATCATCACGGAAAGATACCACAGGGTGGGGTTGATATAGTCCCAGCCCCGATCCAGGCCGATGCCCTGTAAAAGGGCGATCTCAAATTTGGAGTCCCATAGAAGGGGGATAGCCGGCAGCTTGTTCTTGCCCAGAAGCATGATGGCGCAAAAGGTAAGGATGAAGGATAAAATATATTTGGGCCAGATCTGGGCATACCGATGGAGCATAAAGCGGAGGGTATACCCGTATCTTTCACGGGATTCCTCGAACTTTGCGAAGATGAGGTATCCGGACACCAAAAAGAAAAACTCCACCGCCAGATACCACCCCGATACAAAGCCTGCGTCATTCATCCAGGGAAAGGTGGTATCAAAATGGAAGGCAACGATCATATATGTGAAAACGATACGCCAGATCACTATGGAGTTTTCTTTTTTCATCCACGCCCTCGCTTTTTACCCATGATCACCAAAAAACAAATGAAGGAGATGGCAGAGACCCATTCCGCAAAATGCCAGAAGCCAGGTAGCTCGTATCTGAGTCTGATGACTCCGTCAAAGCCCGCGTCCACATCAAAGCAGATCTCATCATTCTTACCATCCATTATAGCATAGGAGGTCCCTTTTTCATCCCTTATGGTATAATACTTATAGTTTAATACAGGAAGCTCTATGGTGGCTCCCTCAGGGGACATAACATAGATATCCATAGAGGTGCCCACTCTTTCCAGCTCGTAGGCCTCTGCCTCACCTGCCGTCACATCTATCTTTTTCTTAAAGTCCTCCCGGACGGCATCCGGACGCAGATATTCGATAAAGCCCATATCATAGGTATCCAGATCAGCTGTGGTCTCAAAGGTGTCCAACTCGGCATACTTTCCGTACACTCCGAAAAACCATACACACATAGCTGCCCCGATGGAGATGATGATAAAAGCGGTGCGGGTATTCTTTTTATTGCCTATAAGCGCAGTCAAAAGAAGGGTGAGCACCACCGTGGCCAGTCCCACATATCTCCAGGGAAACTGTACCTGAGCCAGGAGGTCACCGATGGCAGAGGACTTGGCAAGTGCATTCCAGGGGAAGATATCCGAGGATACAAAAAGCAGGATGATAGCCGACAGGGTCAAAACCTTGATCCGTTTATCGGCCCTTTTGCTTATGATGACAGCTATGGCCGCCACCAATACTCCCATCAGCACCATCCCTGGTGTGGTAAGCATCCGATCATCCGATATGCTGGGATCCAGATTGGAAAAAGGTATCATAAAAAAGTCAAAAAACTCATACAGCCTGGTACCACTCTCCTGGATCTGGCGGGCATTACCCACCACCTGGTTGATGCGGACATTTTCAGTTAAAAAGTAATCCACAAAGGGAATAGTAAAGAAAAGCGTTATCAACAGGGTGGCTGCCGCCGAGATCAAGTAGGTGGACAGGGCTTCAGGTGTGAAGGTCTTTTTTATGTTGATCACACAGATGATGATGAGACATATCCCGGTTATCTCCAGGGTCATCATATGGGTAAGTAATATCCCGGACATGCCAAGGGTAAGATAAAAATTGGCTTCTGTTTTGGCATCCTTTTCTTCCTGTGCTGTCCATCCATAGATAAGACATACCCCACAGGCTACCATTGGCAAGAAGAGCATGGCGGTGTATTCACCCACCGCCGCCCTGATATAAAGGTCCAGAAGCCTGTAATTTGAGGTGGAATAGACGAAGGCAGCAAGAGCGCCCAGGAAGCTGTCAGCAGTGATACGGCTAAAGCAGCGGTATGCCACCAAAACCGTAATTATATTTATAATTAGTAAAAAGAATTTATAGGCGGCAACTACGGGGACACCTAAAAGACGCAGCATGGCAGGCAGATACAACAGTATATCGCCGTAGTAGATGGATACGGGATAGCCGTAGCCATCCATCCAAAAGGATTGCATCCTGACGGGGAATATTCCGTTTTTAAGTTCCAGGTATATACCTTCGATGCGATTGATATGGAAGCCCAGATCCTGGCCGAAATGCCCCTCTATACCATGATATAAAAGGGGCAGTGAACAAAACGCCACTGCCAGAAACAGGATGATATACTCAGTTTTTTTTACGGTTTTACTCATATCAATAGCCCAGGTAATCACAGATCTCCATGGCGGCCGTCCGGCCTATCTCGTTGTAGCCCAGCTGCTTGAAGTGGATGTTATCGTGTACGTCATCCACGCTGTCGGGAAGGGCATCTGCCTCTTTTACCATGGGATTGTATTTATTGTATTTTTTAACGGAGCCGTACTCCTCCAGGAAATATTCGGCAACCTTCTGATCGGATGACCACTTTTCCTCAACATCGGTGGCCATGATCACGTTTTTAAGAATGGGATCCCCTGAATCAGCCAAAAGCTTGTATGCCTCTCTGGGTCCGTTGGGCTTAAGGTTGTCCTCGATATCCCTGGTATTTATATAAGTGGTGTCATCCACATTCCTTACCATGCAAAGGCCCGCAAAGGATATCTTCTTTTTGGCGTGGCTGTGTTTTTTACCATACATATCTGACTTAAGAGAGGTATGAAGGCTGCAGAAATTTGTGTAATAGTCAGCGGCTCTCATGTCACTGTCCATTTCTCCCTGCATCCATAGATAACCCTTTCTGGACAGCTTAAAATGGCCGGCTTCTATCTCCTCGTCCATCACATCCATGGCTCTGTCATAAAGCTTCATGGCTCTGTCATAAAAGGAACCCTCTATACCGGGTTTCCATTTTTCAATTGAGGATCCGGAATTGGCGGCATTGATAAGCCATACCTTTTCCTTTGTGATCCTGTTCCAGGTATAGCCAAAGGAGCCGTCCATACCATTTTTACCACCGGTATTGGAGCCTTTTGTCAGGTTGTTGGTATGGCAGTATTTGTGCCGGGAGCCATTGGCTGTGAGATTGGCGGGTATAAAGCTTTCAGCATTCTTATCATTTAAGGTGATTTCGGAATTGTAATAGCCTATATACTTGCCGCAATACTTATAGGCAGGAGCGTAGGTGGAATACACCGTACCCTCCGGACTTAAGATCTGCTGGGACTTGTAAAGAGAAAGCTCCTTTGCCACGGAGCAAAAGCCCTCCATATTACTCTGACCTATCAAAAGGATCAGGCTGATGGGGGCAGACTTCACCGCTACTCTGTAGACCTCACCATTTTTAAGGGTAACTCTGGCCACTCCGCAACCGGTGGCAGCCACCTTCTTTTTATCCTCGCTTACAAGCACAGCTACATCAGGAACCTTTGTGCCTGCCATTTCAGAATCGATCCTCACCTGCTCTATACTTTTAATGGGAGAATCAAAGGTATACCTGTCATCATAGGTAAGGCTCAGGCGTGACTCCTGCCTTACCGTTTTTTTAACCTTTTTGGCCTCTGTCGTCATAGGAGCGGAGAAAACGCTGCATACCACAGCCGATACCGCCAGGACTACGGCCAATGATTTTTTAAAAACCATCCTTCGTAAAACCTCTTTCCTATTGAAAACTCGCCGACAGATTATAGCACGATTATCGGCAGTTTGCAATATTTTACATTTTCCCCTGTGGATGCTAAAATGTGACAGATGACAGAATTAGGAGAAAGATTTGGATACTAAAGCTTCAAGAGACAATTCCTTTGATATAGCCAGGGCCCTGGCTTTTTTTGCGGTCATATGGGGACACCTTTTCCCCCTCCACGGAATGTGGTTTGTGTATGGGTTTCATCTTCAGGTGTTTTATATTGCCGCCGGATACTTTCTGCATACTGATTGTCCCCTCGGCTCCTTTGTGGCAAAAAAGGCAAAGAGGCTGGTGGTCCCCTACATCCTGGTGGGTGCAGCCATAAGTCTTGCCATGATGATTCAGGAGTATCTGAAGGGTAAGGAAGGCTTTGATGCCGCATCCTACCTCAAGGAGCAGCTTTACTATTACTATTGGGAGGGTACCTCTCCTATAGGCCCTATGTGGTTTTTGCCGGCTCTGTTTTATGCCCTGGTGATCGTGTTTTTGCTGGCTCAAAAGAAATACGGGTTGGGACTTCTGCCCTTTATCGTGGTGGGGGGATATCTGGCCTCCACTAAGATCTGGCTTCCCTTTTTCCTCCTTCACGGAGTGGTGGCAAGCGGATATGTGGGGATTGGATACTGCGTCGCCCGGTGCAAAAAGCCCCTTGAAGAAAAGCTTTCCAATAAGAAGGAGCCCCTTTTACTTGGGGTCTTTATGTGCGCTATGGTGATATGGGTTATCTTCCAAAAGACCATGACAGGAATGGTTTACCTATATGCAAATGATCTTCCGAGAGGGGCGATCGATTACTTTGGTTCCCTGGCAGCAGTTTATGCCATCTGGTACATATCAAAAAAGGTACTG
>JAILEN010000043.1 GCA_024687655.1 Lachnospiraceae bacterium
GGCGATGATATCCGTCTCTCTGACCTGGTCCCTGACTATATCGGAAAAGGCCCGCAGCACCTCATCTCCCATATCATGACCAAACAGGTCATTTACCAGCTTGAAGTTGTCCAGATCGAACATCATCAGAGCACCGGTGGAAAAAATGATATGGTCGGCTATACGTTTGGTACCGCTGTCCTTGTTATAGAACCCGGTAAGCTTGTCAATGGTTGCCTCTTCCTTGAGGGAATCGATGGTCTTCTGATTTTTTATGGAATTGATGATACGGCTTATGACCACCACATCGTTGATGGGCTTGTGGATAAAATCGGACGCACCCATCCGAAGGCCCCTCTGCTCGCTCTCGTTATCCTTATCACTTGTAAGGAAGATAACGGGAGTACGCTTGCGCGCCATCTTGTCCTCCAGATATCTGAGTCTGTTGAAGGTCTCAAAGCCATCCATTTCAGGCATGATCACATCCAACAGGATCAGATCCGGAGTATTATTCTCTATGAACTTTATCAGATCCCGGCCCGACCTGAGACAGCTGACACGCATATCATGCTCGCTTAAAAGACGCTTCGTCTCTGTCAGGCACAGGGGCTCGTCATCCACTACAACTATCCAGTATCCCACGTATTTCCCCTTTTATAGTTTACTACCCCGCCGCAGAAGCAGCGGGGAATCATTAAAACCGAATCAAAGCTTGGCAGAAAAGTCTACCTGTGTATATTTTGCTATCTTCTTCTGGTATTTATCATAGGCCTTCTCGGTGATCTCCTTGCCGTTTCTGGTAAATACATTGTCGTAATAATTTGCCTTCACCCTCTCGGTAGCCTTGAGCTTGCCTGTGGAGGTCAGCTTGTAGGTGACGGTTGCCAGCTCACCTGCTGAGCTTCCTGTATCAAAGATGATGGTCTTTTTGTTTGCAAGTATGGACTTGACTCCTCCGATACTCTTCTTACCATCGGCGGTCTTTACCAAAACAGGCTTCTTTGTCTTTTTATCATAGCTGAATACCAAAACCTCATCTCTGGCACCATGGCGTACATACAGCATCTCCTCATAGCCGTCGCCGTTGATATCCCAGACACCCCAGGTCAGCTTTGCATAGCCTTTCTTCTTGTCCTTTTTGGCAAGAGCCCTGGCCTTCTTTTCGTAAATCTTATAGGTATTGGCGCTCCTCTCCATCAGCACATTGGCATCAATGAGATCACCGTTCCACCATGCCACATCAGAATATGCGCTCTTTGTATTGCCCTTTTTAGCTGCCACTTTGAGGCCGATGCTGCCGTGGCCGTCCTTGATATCTATGACTGCAAAAAGTGACTCTGTCTCCTCAGTCACAAACTCATTGGCATTTGACTCAGGATCATAATCTGTGCAGTAGCTGTACTCATAACCATCCGCTCCCTCTACCTTGTTCCAGTAGAATCTCATAAGCGCATCGTCATCCTCACTGACGTACACCTCTATACCACCCTCATCTAAAACCTTGGGTGCGGCAAGAGCAGCCTGTGATACCTCGCTGCCATCTAAAGCGCCCACAAATACTGCACCGGAAAAAGCCAGTGACAATGCCAGTGCGCCTGCAATCATCCTCTTTGCAACTGTATTCTTTTTCATGATCTACCTCCTGTATTGTAAGCAAGTTTAAACAGTAGTTTAATATTTTACCATAAATGTCCCTAAGAATCAAAGCTGTCAGCTTCCGCCTTTTTTATAATACTCCAGCAGCATGTTGAGGTACCGGATGTCCTCCATAATGGCTTTGCCGTTATCTGCATCGCTGACAAGGATACGTTTGGGGGCTACCTCCACCAGCTTGGAGTCGGATTCGATATCGGCATTCGCCAAAAGCGCTTCCTCCACGGATGTAAAGGGATGATGGGCTTTCAGCCTAAGTCCGTGGGAGTTATATATCAGTGTATACCCTGCGGTACCGGTCTTTTGGTTCATTGCCTTGCAGAAACCGCCATCAATGACTAAAAGCTTCCCGCCTGCCCGCACCGGGCTCTCCCCCTCAATCGCACACACCGGCGTGTGGCCGTTTATGATATGGGCATCAGGATTGAAAAGAGAAAAGTCTCGAAGTATACGCTCACATATGGACTCATTAAAATACAGACGGTAATAAGGATTGGAAGGCTCCTCCCAGGTAGTCTCATCCTCTATGTACATCCTTTCAAAGGTTTTAAGCCTCCTGCCACATAAAGGCGAAAGCTCCGCTCCCCATAAAAACCACATGAAATCCAGATCATCACGGATCCTTCCGTCATAATATGCTCTCCTTACAATGGCCTCGGCCCTGTCATAAAAGGCTTTGCCGCAAAGCTTCTCTCCCTCAACAGAGATCACGGAAAAATTACCGTTTTCATCCATTGGCACACAGCCGTGATATAAGAGGTTGCCATTGTGTATGCGGTACATGCCGCCAACCTCATAAAGAAAATCAATATGGGATTTAAGCCTTATACTGTTTTTGAACTCGTTTTTAAGCTCCCTTATTATAGCGTCCTCTTCGTCGGTCAACCTGAAGGGATCCGAAGCATCCAAAGTGGGAAACTCAGCGTCCTTAAGCTTATATGCTTTCCCAGCGATGGTAACGGTTTTTGCATCTGCGTCCACCTTATCCAGCATGGTACGGTCAGTCATACCATACTCCGGATGACGCATGATGATCTGTCCCTCCAGTTTGAAAAGCATTACAGATATGGCACGGTATGCAGCCATGACGGGATCACTGTCATGATAGTTTTCCATAGCAAAAAACATCAGCCGCCTTAAGCTGATGCCATAAGCATTTTCCAAAATCTGTGTGTTGCCGTATTTCAGATTGTTCCTGAGAACACCTGCGATACAAGCCTCACTGCCGCAAACCGCTCCCATCCAGAGAATGTCATGATTGCCCCATTGTATGTCTATGGAATGGTGCGTCATCAAAAGATCCAGGATCTTATCAGCTGATCCGCCCCTGTCAAAAATATCTCCAACTATGTGAAGATGATCCACCGCCAGCTTTTTTATCAAAGAAGCCAGCGCGATAATGAATTCTTCCGCGCTGTCTGTCTCGATTATCGAATCGATTATCTTTGCATGATATCTGACCTGGTTGTCGTCCTCGTCTTTTTGCGCGTGTATCAACTCGTCAATGATATAGGCAAAATCCTCCGGCATGGCCTTTCTGACCTTGGACCTGGTGTACTTTGAGGAAAGCATTTTGGCGATCTCGATGAGGTTGTTTAAGGTATGGATATACCACTCAGAGGTCAGCCCCTGCTGCTCCTTTAAGATGGTAAGACGGTTTTGCGGGTAATAGATGAGAGTACACAGCTCCTGACGTTCTGCGTCAGACAAAGCACCTTCAAAAAGTACATCTATCTTTTCCCTTATCACTCCGGAGCAATTATTCAGGATATGCAAAAATGCTGCATATTCACCATGCAGATCACTCATGAAATGCTCTGTTCCCTTTGGCAGGTTTAAAATGGCATTAAGATTGATTATCTCACGAGTGACTGCCTGCCTGGTGGGATACTTTTCTTTTAACAGTTTTAATATTTCTTCTTTTGATTCCATATTCCCTGTCCTTAGCATAAATTATGACAGAAGAACCGTCCCTCTGTCACATTTTGAAAAGATAGTGATCCGTAAGCTCTACTTCCTCTTCTTCCAAAAAGTCAGAAAGTGACATGTCTTCAAGCTTAGTCTCCTTATTGATCCGAAGCTCCTTTTTGAAAAGAATGCTACCTTGGCTTAAGTTCTTTTTGGAAGGTATCGTAGTACTGCTTGGCAGTGGACCGATAATCCATGATACTGCTCATGATGCTTTCCTTTCTCTCGAAGGAGTGGCTCAGGCTGGTTTCCCCGTTCTTAATTGATACCTCAAGAGCCTGTCTCTTAGTCGCGTCCGTCTCTGTCTCAAGCTGCTTTTTGTAGTCACTCACCATTTTGTTGTTGAACTCTATGGCCGTCTGGACTTGGTCATAATCGTCCATCAATTCCCTTAGCTTGCCATCCTGGACCAAAAGTGCAAAGTCACTGATATGACCTCCGTTTTTGCCGAACCTCTGGATGGAGAAAAGCTTGTCGCCTGATTTGATCTCAACATTGTTGATCATCTTCATGGCATCAACAGTCTTCGCAGTCTTTTCGGCTATGCTGACCCTATTAAGCTCGGCATCCACATCACCGCGGTTCTTCTCGAAATCGATCTTTCTGAGTTCGAGCTCTTTGGCAACTTTGTTGTAGTTTTCCTTTTTAAGCTTACTCTTGGCCATGTCTCTGAATAAGACGAACTTATCCTTTACGGCTTCATCCAAAAGCACATCTTCATTTGTAAGCCCAAGATCAAAGGATCCGGTCTCGTCGATCAGGTTCTTCTTCATGTAAGCTTTTACCATGTTGGAGAACTTGACATAAAGCTGATTCTTTGATGAACCAAAGCACTCCTCCATCTTCTTTTCTCTCTCGTCATAAACACTGGGCGCACTAAAGACCTGACTGTCACTGAAGAGTTCCTTGTCCTTTTGATACAGCGTATTGATCATCTCGATCTTTTGAACAATGTAAAGCATCTTTTCAAAATTTTTGGAAATGTATTCATCATTGAGCATATTCTCTTTCAGGTTAAAGCTAAATATTTCATCAACGGCAAATGAAAGAGCTTCATGCACTGTTTCATATACATCTATTTCATCGCCCCTGACCTTAATGGTGGGGGCTTTGCCCTCTTCTTTTTTCATACCATGCTTTGCGGCATACTCCAATGCCTTTGCAAGCTTGATATTGTATTTGCGGTTAGCGTTGTCCTTGGCATTTAAGGGCATATTGACACTGTTTACCTCTACCGGCTTCATCAAAAACTTGATCGAACGCTTGTCATATCCGTTGGCAGACATTATCCTGTCAAAGGTAGCCTGGTCATTTTCACCCAGCACATAAACTCTATTTTCTTATCAATCTCTTTATTAGCCGAATTGGCATATCTTCTCAGCTCCTGTGACATGTACTTATTGAGGACCGTTGCATACTTGCTTCCGGTATTTACCTCAAAGGGGCTGTGCTCCTCCTTCCCATCCAAAAACGCCTCATCCCGCTTGAGTTGGAAATCGATATTTTCCTTTCTGGCACAAAGCTCCGCAGTATGACGAATAGACGCATACATCCGGCAAAAGAGATGCTCTAACTCAGGGGCAAAAAGGGCATACATAACGCTGTTTTTGGTCATGAGATTCTTGACCCTCATCACGGTTTCCGTTCCCTTGTAACCATTTAATTCGTCATACAGTACAAATTCTAAGCCTTTATCTTTTTCCTTATTCTTTTTCTTCATGAACTTTTGGAAGCTCGTTTCGGCCATGCGTTTCATCTTAGCTGTGGTTGAATCTGAGGTGTTAAGCATCCAGTCCGAATAGACGACACTGTCCTTGTTCAGGTTAGTAAGTGCTCTGCTGGTCTCCTTGATCTTTGCACCATAGTTGTCACGAAGCTTCTTAACGCCCTTAACATATTCTTCCTTTTTGTCAGGCATGACAACAGACAGTAAAACTCTTGTCCGATCATTCCATTCTTCAGCTCGCGGTATTCTTTTCTGTCCGCAAACTCTTTTACCGTTTCCATATCTTTCAGCATCTCCTGGCTATTGCTCCAGGACGAATCTTCCTTATACTCCAGGTTACCGGAGAAATCGGGCATATTACCGGGAACGCCTCCCGCCTTATAGAACTTGGAGGTAATGGGCTGAACCATACCATGTACTGCATAGTGATGATCCATAAATGTGTTGAGATGATCTGCCACACTGGTTATACGCTTTTTTATCATGGCCTCCATAAACCCCTGGTCGGCATTTTCTTCAGGCGTCAGCTCTTCCCCCTCCTTCGGTGCCAGATACCAGGGGAAGGCCGACATCAGGTTATTGAAAGCATTGAGCTTGTCCAGATACTGCTGCATCTCACCAATATGATCTGCCAGATATTCATCAGTGAGCATATCCTCTGTTATCTTTTTGTCCAAAAGCTCCTTTGAGATCTTGTTTAAAAGACCTGCAACCTTTTTCCTGTTGGCCTCAAGCTCCTTTTAGGGAACCTTGCCTTTTTGGGTCTCTAAGGTAAGCGTAGATATGAGCTCTTTGTTGAAGTCCTCGGGTGACTGCTAGCCGGACTTAAGCTTTATACGCTTGCGATCCATATCATAGATACGCAAGCCTAAAAAACCCTTTTTGTAAAACTTCATAAAGGGTGCTACCGTGGCTACTACTGAAGAGGCTCTTTTCTTTCTCATTTGCTCGCCCACATACTTTTTGCCGTGACTTAACTCCTTGTCATAATCACCGTTTTTGATATTTTCTTTGATCATCTCGTAAAAGGCAGCCTGTTTGTTAAGGGTCTTCATCTCACGGACTGTATTGATGTCAGCAAATTCATTTATCTTTTTATATTCAGCAAGGGTCTTTTCCTCCTTGCTCTTTTCCTTCGAGCTTGCTTCCTTGGCAGCCTTATTTACCTTCCCGTTTATGGGAAGCTCATCCTTATTAAGACCATGCTCCTGGATATCAGCCTGACCAAACTTTTTAATGTTTTTGGCCACTTCTTCATTCAGCATGGTGACAGTCTGCTCTGCCTCCTCATAAATGAAATTGTGTGAAAAGTCATGACCGGTCTGCATGGCATAGCGCGACATATCCTGGCCATAGAGCGTTTCCTCTACAAATAATATGTTCTCTTCAATCTTATCGTCTATAAGCTTTTTCTGCTGTTTTCCTGCTTCTTGGACATATTTTCGTAGTCCTGGAGCTTGACAGGCCCCTTTAACTCTTCCTGTCTGTTGTTCAGGCGCTCCTGAAGCTTCTCATTCATCTTTATGATAGATTTCTTTTGTAAATTATCCATTACATCCATACCGGCTCCCCCTTCCTGTTATTCCCCGTATTAAACCTATGCTTCGAGATGTCCCGGCGCATCTTCGGCGCTTTCACCTTGTTTTTTCTCCAGTACCATGCGCTCCTTATAGACCGCGATCTCCTGCTCAGCCCAAAAGCTCCTCTTGTTGGCAGTGATCATGATGAATATGATCACAAATACTATAGCCATGATAATGGCAATTGTGGTTATGAGCATGATACGAAAAGAATTATATACCTCTGTGGTATCGATCACCGAAATCACCATCCAGTCATTGTACGTAGGCTCCACATGGATCAGATAATTGACCCCGTCATGCTTAAGTTCAAAAGACTCCTCCTTAAAGCCCTCCGGAAGCTCAGATATCTTTTTATAAATACCTGCGCCTAAGGTCCCCTCTTCTTCTTTATAGTTTTTTCCGGTTTCTACTTTATCGGAATGGGCAATGACAGTACCGTCCCCGATTATGATCATGGCCGCATCCACATTGCCCTCAAGGGCTGCATCTGAAGCAAGCTCAGCCAGCCTGCCGAGAGTAACATCCACGGAAAATACATTTCCCTCTCCATTTAGGGATTTTCCTATGGCCAGAAGAAGTGCTCCCGTCTCATAGTCCACGTAAGGGTCTACATAGCCGATCTCACCCCCTGCAGCCAGAGCCTCCTGATACCAGGGACGGGTGGTAGCATCAAAATCATCCGTAATGCCCCAGTCCCTGTCACAATAGTATTTTCCGTCAATATACACATTGATATTCTTCATACCATCAAGCTTCAATCCCGCAGCCTGGGTCTCTATTAGCTTTTGGATATTCTTTTCTCCTCCCACCTCGTCGTGCATCTCATTTAAAAGATTGGAGGTGAATTCCACAAAATACTCATTGGCAAGGAGACTATCTGTCACTGCATCGGATACTCTTTCTCCGGCTATAGCTCCCTGGCTTATCATGTTTTGCTTCTTTTCATCTAAAAGCAGGTTGTAGTATAAAAGAACCGTACTTACGAAAAAGATGATAACAATGGCGCTTACTATTGCAGTCTCAATAACTGTCATCCCTGCCTTTTTCCTGTCCTTGTTCATAGATATCCCTCCACTTCCTTAAGTAAAAAGCCTGTCCCCCTCTCTTTTCTCTTTTTAATTCTGGTGCCAATCTTTACATCCATGGGAGAGTCAGTATGGCTTTCGTTGTATTCATCCACTACTGCCCTCACATCCTCGGTCACCATGAAAAGAGGCGCCCGTTCATCAACCTTGGAAAGTACGATTATCTCATCCTGCATTATCCTTACAGGCTCACATTCAGATGGCAACTGCTTTCTCAAAAGCTCCGAAAACTCTGTCATTTTCCCGGGATCATCCACCTTAAAGGACATGATGCTGTTAACAGAGTATCTGCCCTTTGAAACAAGCTCAAAAATGTAATTTAAATAAGATCTGTTGAAAAACTTGGTGTCAATATCACAGAAGCTCTGTTCATTGGCCACCTCTGCGTATAAAAGGGTAAGCCCTGCCGCCATTCCTAAAGAAAGTATGGTATAACATGACGGGGTTAAAACATGGACGACAAGTCCCACTACAGTGCAGATCAAAAGTGGAGTAACGGAAAAGAACCGCACCGTGATCCCCTGCTTTTTCACCCGATTAAGCTGTAATATGGTATTGAACATATATCCGTATCTTATTATGTCCTGCACAATATAGATACTTGTTACGTGCATCAGACCATCGTCCCCGTAACAAATGAAAACCGGGATAAACAGGTCTAAGAGGTTTAAAACCAAAAGCGTCAAAAATGGAATGCAGTATACAAGAAGCTTTCTTTTGATATAATCGATCTTCCTATACATCCTGTATTTGGCATACAGGATCCAGGTGAGGCAGAAGACATTCAGATAGATATCGTGGATGGACCCTTCTATAAGATAGCCTTGGGGGGCCAAAACCAGGACACGCTCATCTAAGCATGTCTCAACAATATATGACATGGACATAAATATCATCATCCATACCATAATGGAATACATACGCTTTTCTATGACATCATGCATCTGAAGCCTGCTGTAGAGCACAAGGATCCCCACCAAAAGCATAATGGTGATGGCATTGAGATATATTGTGGCAAGCACCGGGTCCGGGAGGTTATTTATCATACTCATATTGCATCCTCCTTTAGACTGGTATCGGAGATCTCATTCATGGATCCTAAGTGCATAAAGGCTATGGTCACAGCCGTACATACGGCCGCAAGGGAAACTCCCCTGAGGAGAAACTTGGTAAAAAAGCCCAGTGCTATGGGAAGCAAAAAGATCCACATGGGTATGACCTGCCTTTTTCTCCCTTCTGAAACAGCAACTGCACGGTATTTGGCGATAACAAAGAAACCATGGAGGAAGTATCCGGAGAAAATGATATACATGGGATAATACAGGATCCCGGGATGTAAAATATCCGCCTCATCCACAGAAAAGATCCAACCGGTTAAGAAGTTGACAACGGTAACCAACATGATCACCACCCCCGGAAGATAGAAAAACAGATGCCTGATGCCTCCACTGTAGGATGTGCCCCTCCACTTAAAACGCACAAGGGTGTAATAAGACCATACGATGGACTCCAACATAAAGGTCATATAGAAAATATCCATCCCGAAGGTCTGTTGCCATCTGGCCCCGTAAAAGATCTTACCGGCGGAAAGATAACCTATGATATCCGCTATCGACATGAGCATGGCAATGAAAAGGAGGTAGAAGAAAAGCTTATCATCATCTCTCCCCCTTTTCCGCAGATCATCCGTAACCATGGCCAGGCCCACCATAAGAAGTATGGTACCGATGTCCAATATCAGTGTTACTCCGTTTAAAACTGTCATAAGCACCTCACATAAGCTACATTAAGCACATCCTTTGCCTGTATGAGTTTATTCCCTTCCGCCAAGCAGATCCTTTACTTCGTCTATGCTCATCTTTTCCTCTGCCACGTCCCTTAAAACTCCCATATAGGAATCGGCGATGGCTGCGGAATTGCCGGCACAGACATTCATCTGCTCATAGATCTCCTCACGGCCCATGTCCATACTCATGGGTGTGCAAAGCCTGTATGCCAGTACATGGTGCCCGCGGTCAATGGCAAAGGCACCGCAGGGGATCTGGAAATTGATATAACTCATAGCCTCATACAGCCTGCCGAGAGCCTCCTCGGGAATGCCCTCCTGGAGTGTGATGATGCCTGTGAAAAATGATACAGTATCATCCTCGGAGGTGGTAGGGGTGAAATAAAACTCCGCCACTGCCTGATCATCCACATCTCCCATCTCATCATAGATAACCCGAACTACGGGTATGGGCATATCCTCATCGGGCTCTAAGATGGTGGCTGCAAATAATTCTTCCTTGAAATCCTCGGTAAAGCGCTCCAAAAGCTCTCTTCTCATTATTTCAATATCTCTGTCTAACATAATGCTCTCCTCCTAAATCGTATCTACATTGCGTTCATTTTTCTATAAATAACCTGCTGTGACGGTATCTGTTTTTCCTCATCATATGGCAGGTTAAATGACTTCAAAAGTTCTATATAGCCATCCTTCTCCGCACCCTTGACGCGTTCCTCTTCCGGTCCGAAGAGCGCCCTGTGGATAAATTTGGAGAACTTGCCTGCTATGTAGTCAGCGGCGCCGTTCATATCGCAAAAGCCTGCTGCCGCAGCTACCTTCCTCCTGAGGGACTCCTTAAGCAGATTATAATTATCGTAGATCCTGCAGCTTGGATCGATGGCGTTTTGAGCCTTCTTTGCAAACACACGGTCCGTAAGGTCATCAATGCCAAAGTATCTGTCAAACATATTCTGTCGCAGGGCTCCAACCTTTAAGATATCGTGTATAGCGCCTGCTATTGCGACGATACCGCCTACAAGGGCAGCCGCCCCCACACCCGGTATGAACACCATAGCCCCTGCAACGGAAGCAGTAGCCTTTATGCCCTGATATACGGCAGCTGTCTTGTCCCTGGATATCACGTCCTTGGAAAGGGCCAGCATATTCTTTTCAAACTTTTCCTTGCGCTTTTCCTTCTTCTTTTCCTCGGGGGTCTTTTGGTCTTCCTTTTGCTGCTCCATGAGGTTAGGCTTTGAATGCTTTTTATTAAAGTATTCCTGCGCTTTCTTGGAATGTGCGGTCTGCTTGGAAACTGAAACGATCTTGGTGGTTGCAGAGGCCACATCCACAACAGCCAGAGCACCGTTAAGTCCGATCACCGATCCGGCCTTGCCGGCTAATGTCACACCTCCGGCGATGACGCTTTCAGCTATGGTGGCAGCTCCCAGGGCGATGGTGACCGTACCCTTTACCACATCCAGCACCTTGCCTCCCCACTCTTCCCAGGTCATTTCCTTACCGCAGGTGACCAGTGAATAAACTCCTCCGATGACTCCTATCAGACCGGTGAGGGCCGTAAATGATCCTCCTATCGTACCGGTCCAGAGGTTGAAGTTCTCCCACTGTGCATCATCCATACCCCAGGACCAGCCACACATGCCCAGGATCTTTTTCCTGGTCATATTCATGGGACTGGCAATTTTTCCAGGAACAGAACCTACGAGCGTGATATTGGAGGCTGATTTGGTGGATTCTCCCATCTTGTTAAAGGTCCGATGCTGGTACTTCTCCACAAAGTCCCGGTCATTTTTGCGAAGCTCTCTAAACTCCTGCTCTATGGCATGCGCCATAGCCTCAGCCTCTTCCTCTATCTGCTTTTTATGTTCACCCTTTGCAGTTTTGCTTGTCTCCAAAAAAGCTCTGTAATCATCCAGCTTATCATACAGCTTGAGATAGGGCTTAAGCCTTTCCTGGACAAGCTTCTCCTCCTCAGACAGGTTTTCATCTTCTTTATCGTTCTTTTTCTTCTTTTGGGCCGCCACATCCTTTTTCAGATTTGCCATTGTCCGTATCTCTTCGGTATAGTCCATGAGAGCGATGTTGGCCTCATCCAGCTTGTGCATGTAGGTATACTTGCCTGTGAAACGGTAGAAAATATTGATCTTCATGGAAAGCATCTTGTCCTTAAATGCTTCCAGATCCGGAGTATACATAGTCTGGGAAATACCCACATCAGCAGCGCTGGGGTTCTTGTATCTGTCTGATGAAACCAGATAATATAGGAAAAGCCTCTCCCTCTTTGTCTTACGAAGGATAGATGCCACAAAATCCCCATGGTTATTCTTCAGACTTGAAACAATGCTACCCAGGATACCGCCGTTTTGGAAATTTCTGACCAGCCACTTATCTATTTCATTTATACCTGCCAGCTGCTCCTTGGAAAGTCCCTCGTCTATATCCTTCTTTAAAGCTTCCTTTTCTTCCCTGTCATCCTCTTCATTGACAGTCTTTGTAATCTCACCTTTGATGTCAAACTTCTGTCTGGTTTCGAACTTGCTGTCACGGTCCAAAAGCTTTTCCATGCGCAGCAGGTTCTCATATTCCTCCACAAGCTGGGTGCGTCGTCTGCCCCAGTCCTTACGGGGGACATATTTTCTGTACATGCGGATCTCATGGTCATACAACCTGTATATTGTCAGCTTTTCCCTGACGATACCCTCGGTATCCATGACACTTGCATCCCGTCCCACCTTTGCATTATATGCATCAATGGCCTCCCGGGCCTTTGTCATATTGTTCTGTATGGCCTTGAGCTCATCCTTGCTCGGGATCAGTTCGGAATCGGGCTCCTTTTGTATATCCGCTTCCTCCTCCTCGGTCAAAAGAGACTTGATAAAGTCCGCAGTCTGATCCCTCAGGGTCTTTGCAGCCTGTTTTCTCTTTTTGTTGGCGGAACGAAACTGCTTGCCTCTGTGAGTATTGTAGTAGCACTCGGAAATACAATGAAGACGCATGGCCGCATCTATGGCATCTCCGATCTTAAGCTTTGAGTCCGTATCATCCATATGTGCAATAACAAACTGCATCTCCTTGGCAGCCGAGTACATATCATGGTTGATGTGCTGCCCTGTCATGTATTTTTCTCTGCAGAGAGGGATGATGGCAAAGGTAGGATCCTTGGGATCGTTCCATTTCTTCTTAAACTCCCTGGTAAAGTCCTTGAACTTTCTTTTGGCATCGATCTCGCGCTCGTCCTTCAGTTCCTCCTCGTCATACATGATCATGCCGGTATCCAAGACTTCTTTTTCGATATTGTCCACCATCTCAAAGCCCAGGACTTCTTTTTGTTCTTGGACGGGCTTTGATTTCACTTCTTCATTGTTTTCTTTCATGTGTCACCTCCTAATTTTCAGTCCTTTCTCCGAAAAACACCTGCTCTCCTTTGATCCCCGGCGATACCCTGGCCATCAGATCCCTGGTGGCCTTTTTGCTCCTGCATACCCATACCGGCGTCTCAGGGGGACGGGTATCTATGGCTTTTAAAATGCTGCGTACCAGCATATATACCAGGTTTTTCATAAAGTCCTGTCCATATGCATAATAAAATACGGGTATCAGTATCCCGGAAGGTGTGCTCCTCACCAAAAACAGTCCGTCCACAACACCATCAGATACTGAACAGGATGAGATCTCACGATCAAACCAGGTCATGGGCAGGTACGCCAGGTCCTCAAGTATCCCCTTTTGCCCCTTGAACAAAAAATCCTTGATGGCGCTTCTGTACTGCATGACTGACAGTGATGATATACTTTTGATATAATCAGGGCACTTTCTTTTTTTGGCAAATTCCGTTTTAGCCACATCCGCCAGGGTAAGCTTTACAAAATCACTTTCTTTTTCGACCTTGGTAAAGCCCCCTGCCTGGCAAAAGTCAGCCGCATGCTCGTCCAAAAACTCATAAAAGCTCTCTGCGATATCTTCGTTGTACACCGTCTCGCTTTTATAGTATTGGAGCATGGCAGAAGTAACCTCATCACTGCTGCTTTTTGCAAACAGGATGGAGCTTTTAGTATCCTTGTCACTCTCGTAATCCTTGAGTTCAAATACAAAGGCTCCCATGGCCACGTCATCATCATCCTTGACGCCGATGCCACGGTAAAAAACACGCTTCATGTCATCCACAACATCCTCGCCCAGGATATCCAGAAACTCCTCTGCATTATCGCTTGAAATCTCATATACTTCCATTTTTTCCTCAACTGTCATTCCAAACTACGGGTAACATCAAAAAGTCCCGTTTTTAACGTCCCATGAGGACAAAAAAGAACAATGACCAGAGAGCTCCGACAGGGAACTCTCAGGTCAAATGGTCTGATTATAACTGCTCTGATAAATTGAATATCTCATCCAGGGTGGACCTGGTATCCTCCATGATCTCCACGCAGTTTCTGGACATGGAAAGGGAATCCTCCGAGGAAGCCGCAACCTCCTGGGATGTGGCGGAAAGATTGGAGATACTGTCGGTGATCTGGTTGTTGGCATCCACCGACTCGTCCACACATCTGGACACATCATTTGCGTAATTGGTAAGGTTGACCACACTCTGTTCGATGGCATCAAACTTTTCGGAAGTCTCGTTAATGAGGTCGTTCTGCTTGTCGGATGCCTCTACTGTACGATCCATATTACGGGAAGCACTGTTGATATTCTCCACCAGCTCCCCTATAACCTCGCCGATCTGCTCCGCAGACTGCTTGGTATTGTCTGAAAGATTGCGTATCTCATCGGCAACCACTGCAAAGCCCTTGCCTGCCTCGCCGGCCCTGGCCGCCTCAATGGATGCATTGAGCGACAGGAGATTGGTCTGGGATGAGATGGAAAGGATGGTCCCGATGACCTCCTGTATGGACTCTGCCTTTTCCTGGAGCTGTCTGGTCATCTCGGCGGTCTCACCGTTGATGGAAGCCACCAGCTCGGCCTGCTGCTTGAGGTTGGAAACGGTCCTGTTGCCCTCCTTAACTATGGTCATGGCACTCTCGCCCTCATCGGTCATGGCGGTCACATTGTCGGTAACCATATTGAGTGCCTCAGTGATATTGCTGGCCATCTCAGTCTGGGTCTGGATGGAATCTGCCGTGGACATGGTGGAATCGGATATCTGTCTGGCTGATGTGGCGGACTTGTCGATGGCCTCCGACAGATCTGTGACGGAAACATTGGCATTGTCCAAAAGAACCTTGATCTTTTCAGCAGAATCACGGATACGCAGTGTCTCCGCCTCAGACTCCCCCGATTTTTTCCTGACCTCGGCCATTACCTCCTTGTCCTGCCTGCGCATGAGCTTGACCATGAGGTAGGCCATGATCATGCAGGCCAGTGCGAAAATATCATTGACAAGAAGCTGCTTTTTCATGGCAATATCCGGATTGCTCATAAGTATCATGATGGTAAGGACCCCATTACCGATGCCCGCAACGATATCGCCTCCGATGCATACTCTCATATTGCGGTACATCATCACCACGAAGCAGATCAAAAAAGTGAAGGCGTAAAAATACGGCATTTTGATATTGGTCCAGAGAGTGGTACAAAAGGTAACGGCAATTCCTCCGAACATCAGAAGATGGCCATGGTCGTCACCGGGATGCTTAAACCTGCCGTAGAAAAGCAAAAAGGTGGTGACTGCCAAAATCAGCAGGATGATCCATACCGGAACGCTTCTCTCATTCCTGTAATTGATGGTCACTGCAAAGGCCAGGATCTGTACCACCATGAGTGCAGGAAACGCCAATGCGTTCTTTTCCACCAGATGCCTGACTTCCATTTCGGTCGGCTGATGAACCTGAGTTTTTTCTTTATCCATGTATACCTCCCCATATGATCATATAATTCAAGTCCGCTGCAGAGCAGCGGAGAATTCTCCGACTGAGATAAAATATCCCTCGCTATGCTAAGGATAACGGGGGATTTATGACAAAAAAGATATCATTGCCCCCAATGGAACAATGATATCATAAATCCTTATTTCAGGCAAACCTTACCAGGCAAACTTTTCATCAAAATATGTTTTCAGATCCGCGATGGCAACTCTCTCCTGCTCCATGGAGTCACGGTCACGGACTGTTACCGCATGATCCTCCTCGGACTCGAAGTCATAGGTCACGCAGTAAGGCGTGCCGATCTCGTCCTGTCTGCGGTAGCGCTTACCGATGTTGCCGCGGTCATCGAACTCGCAGTACCAGGTCTTGGACAGTTCAGTAAAGATCTTCTCAGCACCCTCATTGAGCTTTTTCGAAAGAGGCAGCACACCGATCTTGACCGGTGCCAGTGCGTGGTGGAAATGGAGCACCGTACGCATGTCAGGAGCCTCCTCGGTACCAATGTTCTCCTCGTCATAGGCTGCACACAAAAAGGCAAGTACCACACGGTCAGCTCCCAGTGAAGGCTCGATAACATAGGGGATGTACTTCTCATTTTTAGCATCATCGAAATATGACATATCCTGACCGGAGGTGTTCTGGTGGCAGGTGAGGTCATAATCTGTACGATCCGCAATACCCCACAGCTCGCCCCAGCCGAAGGGGAAGAGGAACTCGATGTCCGTGGTGCCCTTGGAGTAAAATGCCAGCTCTGCGGGATCATGATCGCGAAGTCTCATCTCCTCCTCCTTGATACCCAGGGAGATGAGCCAGTCGCGGCAGAAGCCTCTCCAGTACTCAAACCACTCCAGATCCGTGCCGGGCTCACAGAAGAACTCCAGCTCCATCTGCTCGAACTCACGGGTACGGAAGGTGAAGTTTCCGGGAGTGATCTCGTTACGGAAGGACTTTCCTACCTGTCCGATACCGAAGGGAACCTTTTTACGTGAGGTACGCTGAACGTTTTTGAAATTGACGAATATACCCTGAGCCGTCTCAGGTCTAAGGTAAACAGTATTTTTGGCATCCTCGGTAACACCCTGGAAGGTCTTGAACATCAGGTTGAACTCACGAAGCTCAGTCCAGTTGTGCTTGCCGCAGGAGGGGCAGGGGATCTTGTGATCGGCGATAAATGCCTCCATCTCCTCCTTGGAAAAGGCGTCAATGGGCTTTTCCAATGTGATGCCCTCCTTCTCACAGAAGCCCTCGATAACCTGGTCTGCCCTGAAGCGCTCGTGGCACTCGCGGCAGTCCATGAGAGGATCCGAGAAGCCGCCCACATGGCCGGATGCAACCCATGTCTGGGGGTTCATGAGGATGGCGCAGTCCACGCCCACATTGTAGGGGCTTTCCTGGATGAACTTTTTCCACCATGCTTTTTTCACGTTGTTTTTAAGCTCTACGCCCAGATTACCATAGTCCCAGGTGTTGGCGAGACCGCCGTAGATCTCCGAACCGGGGTATACAAAGCCCCTTGCCTTTGCCAGGTTCACGATCTTGTCCATTGTCTTTTCCATGTCTTTTATCTCCTTTTTATTATTATTCGTAAACAATATAGCTCAGCACCGTAGCGTCCTCTTCGCCCTCGGACTGGGTAACCTCCACAGTGGAGCCGTCGATGACGCTCATGTTCTCGCTGCTGACATAGATGATGTCGCCATCCACCACAAATCTGCCGTTTTCCCGGATGATGAGCACCTTTGCCTCATCCTCCTTTTTCACGGTCTTGCCCTTGGCCTTATCACCCAT
Organism: Lachnospiraceae bacterium; assembly: GCA_024687655.1. Taxonomy (GTDB): domain Bacteria; phylum Bacillota; class Clostridia; order Lachnospirales; family Lachnospiraceae; genus JAILEN01. Next base: position 17,427 of record JAILEN010000043.1, read on the forward strand.
GGCTCCGTCCTTTACGACGGAGAATACCGTATCGAAATCATATCCTGCCCGCCTGGCATCGGCTACGGTACCCATAAAGCCCTCATATCCCGTAAAGCGCGAATATGCAGCCATATCCTCGTAGGCAGTACGAACATAGGCGTTGCCGTCCTTTTTGGCGATACGTATAAGCTTCACGCCATCCGCATCAGCGGTCTCCTCCTTCACATAGGCCTTGAGTTCCTTGAAGTCCAGATCCCCTATGGGAGCAACCTCCTCGTAGACCACCTGATTTTCTGAGACAGTCATGGTGGAAACCTCGGCCCTCTTTTCAAATGCGCCGCTGAGTGCCAGAACCAGGAGAACTGCGATGATCACCACCACAAGGGATGCCGCCAGACGCATCTTCATAAGCTGACGTTGTCTTGCTTTTTTCTGCTGCTGCAGTCTCCTTTGTCTGTTGTATTTCTTTTTAGTCTGTTCGTTCACTTAAGATACCTTTTTGCGCCATGGTTCGGATGACAGAAAACGTCTTTGTCATTCTGAGCGTGGTGAAGCTTCTGTCTATGACAGAAGCTTTAAGAAGTCATCGGAGATGACTTCAACCGCGCGAAGAATCTTACACCCAGAATCACAGTTCCCTGTTTGACATCAACTGAAATATTCTAACAGAATTTTGTTTAATTATCAAGAAACCGCTCGGAATTAAATGTATGGTCCATGTACCGGTGCCTGTACCTCAGGATAATGGACTTAAGCTCCTCAAAAGCTCCCTCCTTCAGCACGAAGGAATACAGCTTTTCTATTGCCGCTGTGGACATATGCTGCATGGCGAAAAGCACCGCAGGGGTCAGCACCTCGCCTCCCAGCTCTTTGGCGCACTCACTGCAGATGGTGCCGCGATGGTTCATGGAAAAATGGGTTAATTCTTTATTTCCACAGTTCATGCACTCGAAAACGTTGGGCGCCTCACCGTTTATCACCATGGTCCGATACTCGTATACCATTTTCACATGCTCCGGCGTAAAGGACTCCTCTCCAAGGGCCAAAAGGCTGCGATACAAAAGCCTCAGCCTCTCACTTTCATCCAGTCCCTCACGGGCATAATAATCCGCCACCTCCAAAAAATAGGAGGCGTACCATACCAGATCGATATCATTTTTTATCTGTGAAAAATGCTCTGAGATATCACAGCCTGTGATGCTGACGGAGTCCCTGCCCTCATAGGCAGTGAAGGCGCCGTATACCATGGCGCTGCCCGCCGCAATGACCTGGCTTTTGGGACGTCTGGCACCCCTGACAAATGCTCCCACCCTGCCCCGCTCCCGGGTCAGGATGGTCACCCACTTGTCGTAATCCCCCACATTTTTAGATGTTAAAATGAGCCCTGTGAGAGTGAATGAATTGTCCAACTTGATCTAATCCTTCCTAAACCTGTACTCAAAGCACGTTCTCCCCGAATCATTATCTATATTCAGACAACCCATTGTGACTATATAAGGATAGAGGAATCGCATTATTCATCATATGAACGCCCTCGCTATCCTAGTCTGATATGCACTGGCTTTTCCCGTACACTCTTGAAGGATATAGGTTCCTCTTTCATATTTGCCTTCCAAAGATGCAAACGCCTCCTTAATGGAATGGAAAACCCCGATTATGATCTCATTTTTAATAGCAGCATAACATCTGCCATGCTTCTTAAATATCTCATCATAATGGGAGACAAAAAAATCAAAATCTCTGTCTCTCTGCTCGTCTGAATAATCCATTTTCGGCATAATACCCCCTCCTTATGTGCCCTTATTTTATCACGAATGAATAGTGTAAACAAGGGAGTTATTCGCACGGGTTCACCAATCTTTTCAGCCCGAAGGGCTGGTGAGGATCAGGTTGAGGCTTGCCGCGCTCGCGCAGGAAAGCCGAAAGCCTGATCCTCACGGGATGCCGCCGGTGTTGGGCTGCAGTGGATGTGCTCCGGTCGGCAGCGTTTAGTGAGCTTATGTGAAATGTTAGTTTTGTCCTGCAAATCAGCAACGGCTGCCATGGATGGCAGCCGTACAGAAAAACGCGCCAGGGACGGCGCGTTTCGAAGGGTGCGGAAGTCTCGCACCAATTACAATTGACAAAACTTACATATCACTTAGCAAACGGATTCGATGCAGAACGGAGCACATCCACTGCAGCTCAACACCGGCGGCATCCCTATTCCTTCTCGTAGCCGAAGTTTTTCAGCAGCATGTCGGAGTCACGCCAGTTTTCACGGACCTTGACGAAAAGCTTGAGATTCACCTTTTCCTCCAGCATCTGCTCTATCTCATATCGGGAGTTGGACCCGATCTTTTTAAGCATGGAACCACCCTTGCCTATGATGATGCCCTTGTGGGTATCCCTCTCGCAGACAATGGTAGCCGCTATGTCATAAAGTCCACGGGGAGCCTGAAAGTCTTCCTTTTGACCCTTGCGATGCTCACTCTTTTTGGCAGCTGCCGACATGGAATTACGGCTGCGCTCCCGCCATTTCATCTCATCGATGACCACTGCGATGCCATGGGGCACCTCATCACGAAGGGCGTGCAGCGACTTCTCCCGGATCACCTCCGCCACGATGGCGCGCATGGGCTGATCCGTCACCTCATCCGCATCATAGTACATGGGTCCGTAGGGCAGGTACTTGAAGACCTGCTCCAATAGTATGTCGCACCCGTCACCCTTTCTGGCGGACAGTGGCACGATCTCCGCATAGGGGATCAGATCCTGCCATGCAGCTATCACCGGCAGAACCTCATCATGTGCAATGGTATCGGTCTTGTTGATGACCAGTATCACGGGGATGTCTGACTTGGCCAGTCTCTCTGCGATCTTTTTGTCACCGCCCCCGATAGTGGTCTCCGGCTCCACCAGCCAGAGGATGATATCGGAATCTGCCATGGCACAGCTCACCTGGTCCATCATGAACTCACCCAGCTTGTTCTTGGCCTTGTGGATGCCCGGGGTGTCCAAAAACACGATCTGCCCACGGTTTTCATCCGTAAAAATGGCCCGGATACGGCTCCTGGTGGTCTGAGGTTTGTTGGCGGTAATGGCGATCTTCTGCCCCACCAGCTGGTTCATAAGTGTGGACTTGCCCACATTGGGTCTGCCCAAAATGGCGACAAAGCCCGACTTCAGCCGGGCCTCATTGCCATTATCATTTTTATGCGTATTCTGATCTGACATATATCACTCCAGATAATCCTTGAGCTTGCGGCTGCGGCTGGGATGACGCAGCTTCCTGAGTGCCTTGGCCTCGATCTGACGGATACGCTCACGGGTAACGTTAAACTCCTTCCCCACCTCCTCAAGGGTACGGCTCCTGCCGTCCTCAAGTCCGAAGCGAAGCTCCAGCACCTTTTTCTCACGATCTGTCAGGGTCTCAAGCACCTCGCCCAACTGCTCCTTTAAGAGTGTAAAGGTGGCAGCATCGGCAGGAACGGGAACGTTGTCGTCCTGGATGAAATCTCCCAAATGGGAATCCTCCTCCTCACCGATGGGAGTCTCCAGTGAAACAGGCTCCTGAGATATCTTGAGGATCTCCCTGACGCGCTCCACGGGGATCTCCATCTCAGCTGCGATCTCCTCGGGAGTAGGTTCGCGGCCCAGTTCCTGTAAGAGCTGTCTGGACACACGGATCAGCTTGTTGATGGTCTCAACCATATGTACCGGGATCCTGATGGTCCTGGCCTGATCAGCAATGGCTCTGGTTATGGCCTGACGGATCCACCATGTGGCATAGGTGGAAAACTTGTATCCCTTTTGATAATCGAATTTCTCTACTGCCTTGATAAGGCCCAGATTGCCCTCCTGGATCAGATCCAAAAAGAGCATGCCGCGGCCCACATATCGCTTTGCAATGGAAACCACCAGTCGCAGGTTGGCCTCTGCCAGCTTTTTCCTGGCCTCGGAATCTCCGTCTGCCATACGGCGTGCCAGTTCTTTTTCCTCCTCGGCTGATAAAAGGGGAACCTTGCCGATCTCCTTGAGGTACATACGTACAGGATCCTCAATGGAAATGGAATCGGGGATGGACAGATCCAGCTTGTCAAGCTCCACATCCTCCTCGTCGGACAGATCGATGTCGTCATCCTCGTTCATTACGATAACGTCGATATTGTTCCTGCGTAAGAATACAAGGATCTTGTCGTACTGCTCCTTGGTCAGGTGCAGCTCCTTGGTGGCATTTAGAATATCCTGCTCATCGAGGATCAGATCCTTTTGTCTTCCCAGAACCAAAAGATCCTGCAGCTTCTTTTCAAATACGGCTACCGTATCCTCAGCCTTCTTTTCAGGCTCTGCCTTACCCTTCTTATCAGGCTCATCCTTCTTCTCAGGTTCTGCCTTAGGCTCAGCCTTTGCCTTTGTCTTCTTCTCAGGCTCCGCCTTGGGTTCAGCCTTCTTGGCGGAAGACTTTTTCTCAGACTCCGCCTTGGGTTCAGCCTTAGCCTTGGACTTTTTCTCCGGCTCTGCCTTGGCCTTGGTCTTCTTTTCAGGCTCTGCCTTCTGGGTTGTCTTGGTTTTCTTCTCAGTTTCCTTTTTAGTTGCCATTTTTCATCCTTCCTGATAAAATACCAGATTTTCTATTTCTTTCATGACCCTCTTCTCCTCCAAAACAAGACCAAGGACCTCTGCGTCGCTTTTTTTCTCCTTTTCCCGTCTGAAGCTGTCCTTCTTGACCCGGGCTGTAAGCTCGCGCAGTGCCTTGTTCTTTTCTCTGGGGGATGAGAGCTCCCCTATGCTGGTAAAAAGTATCTCGCTCACCTCGCGCTGATCCTCAGGCTCCGTAAAGGAGTCAACTATGCGTCCAGGCACCAAATCGCCGGCATCAAGGCCGTCAAATATGTCCTGGGCCACAGTCCGCATCACACCATCATCAAAGTCATCCGGTGAGACCGTACCTTTTATTATACCATAAATCTCAGGATAATCCACTATCCAAGTTAAAAGAAGTTTCTGAGATGTGTCAGAGGCCTGATCCACCCTTTTTTTAGGTGCAGCCGCACCGGCCTCCGAGGTCTCCCGCGCCGCATCATCGGTGCGCTTTTTCCTGATCTCGGGAGACGCCGCCCTGTGTGTCATCAGCTCATACATGGCCTCATATCTGACACCATAGCGCTCCGCCGCCATCTGCACATATCCGGATCTGGTGACCTCCTCCGGAAACTCCAGTATCCTCTCAGCCACCTCGGATAAGAACCGGGTCTTTTCATCCGGATCCGACAGATCATATCCCCCTTCCAGGGCTCCCATGGTAAAGGAAAATGCATTCTCCGCCCCGGCAATGCGCTTCTCATACTCCTCAGCCCCGCAGGCTTTGATCAGCTCATCGGGATCCTTGTAGGGTGAAAGCTTTACCACCTTGGGGGTAAGTCCCGCCCGGCGCAATATGGGAATGGCTCGCACCGCAGCGTTTACTCCGGCAGAGTCACTGTCGTATGACAGATATACGTCCTTGGTGTATCTGGAAAGCCTGCCCGCATGACCCGGGGTCAGCGCCGTACCAAGGGAGGCCACCGCACAGTCAAAGCCCGCCTGGTGCAGCGAGATGACATCCATATATCCCTCGCATAAAATGAAATATCCCCTTTTGGACTTCCTGGCCAGATGTATGCCGTACAGGGTATGACTCTTGTCAAAGATTGGAGTCTCCGGGGAATTCAGATATTTCGGCTCCCCCTCTCCCATGACCCTGCCGCCAAAGGCAATGACACGCTTTTTGTCATCGATAATAGGGAACATGGCACGATTCCAGAATCTGTCATGGCCGCCACGCACCTCATCAAAACCGATGAGGCCGCTGTCCCGCAACAGATCATCCTCATAATCCTTTGAACGCAGGTACCTGTACAACCTGTCGCTGCGGTTGCCCGCATATCCCAGGCCGAAGCTGGTGATGGTCTCATCGGAAAGTCCTCTGCCCTCGAAATAATCGTAGGCCCTTTTACCTTCCTCAGACCTCAAGGTGGCGTAAAAAAACTTGGCCGCCTCACGCTGCACCTCATAGAGTCTGGTACGTCTGGTCTCCCTGGCCCTCTGCTCCTGTGTCATCTCCACCTGAGGCAGGGCTACACCCGCCCTGTCAGCCAGGACCTGCACAGCTTCAGGAAATGTCAGATTATCTATCTTTTGCAAAAAGGTAAAGACGCTGCCGCCCTCATGACATCCGAAGCAGTAGTACATCTGCTTGGAAGGTGTAACTGAAAAAGATGGGGTATTTTCGTTATGAAAGGGACACAGCCCAAAATAAGTGGTCCCCTTTTTTTTCAGACTCACATAGGAGGAGATGACATCCACTATATCGTTTTTGGATCTCACCTCTTCTATGATCTCTTCTGAATATATTGGCATCTAAAACTCTCCATCCCACGACAGGGGAATAAAAATCTCGTTGAACTTCTGGCAGGCATAGGAATCCGTCATGCCTGAGATGTAGTCGCACACAACTCTGTCCACCGGCTCCTCCTCGTATGAGATCATGGATGTATACATATCCGGCATCTCGTTGTAGTGTCTCACATAGTATTCAAAAAGTTCCCTCACCAGCCGGGCGGCCTTTTTCTCCTCGCCCTTGGCCTCAGGATTGGTGTAAACATTTTCAAAAAGCCACTCTCTCAGATCGAATATGGCCTGGGATATCTCCTCCGACATCCTGATGTCAGGGGAAGCCATACTCTCGGTGATCACATCGTGGACTATGCGGTCCAATCTGGTCTTGACGTTGCTGCCCAGAGTGTTCCTGATCTCTGCGGGGATATCCTCCTCGGCGATGATCCTGGCCCTGATGGCGTCGTCCACATCAGAATTGATATAGGCTATCTTGTCCGATAGCCTGACTATCTGTCCCTCGGGAGTGTGGGGCATGGTATCGGTCTGGTGGTTTTTCATGCCATCTCTCACCTCCCAGGTGAGGTTGAGGCCCCTGCCGTCCTGCTCCAGTCTCTCCACCACTCTGACGCTCTGCTCACTGTGGATGAAACCACCCTCGCAAAGCTCGTTTAAAACCCTCTCTCCACAGTGACCGAAGGGGGTATGTCCCAGATCGTGGCCCAGTGCTATGGCCTCCGTCAGATCCTCGTTCATGCGAAGTGCCTTGGCGATGGTGCGGGCATTCTGGGATACCTCAAGGGTGTGTGACATGCGTGTGCGATAATGATCCCCCAGAGGTGATAAAAAAACCTGTGTCTTGTTTTTAAGCCTGCGGAATGACTTGCTGTGAAGTATCCGGTCACGATCCCTCTGAAATACCGGGCGGATATCGCATTGCTGCTCCTCCCGCTCCCTGCCCCTGGAATTCTGATCCAGTGTGGCGTACTCAGACAGGGTCTCCTTTTGCATTCGTTCGATGGTCTCTCTGATGGTCATGTTCTCTCCCCTGAAGATCCTTCTTTTGGTTGACAGTTAAAACTTCACTTTCTTCTTCGTGATCTTGCTGTCGTAGTACCCCGAGCGTACCGCAACGGTCCTGATGACCTGTCCCTTCTTGACCTTGAAAGCGCTTTTGTATATCTTGCTCTTCGTGGATGCAGGGGACGGCGCGTTGCCGTCGGTAGTATAGTATATCGTCACGTTCTTTGTCTTTGACTTGATGGATACCTTTTTATTTTTGGAATTCACCGTGATCACAGGTGCCTTCACTCTGCTTTCAGGCTCAAATATCTCTCCGGGCTCATAGACAGTGGGTGCGGAATCCTTTACACAGCTGGGGAGCTTTTTCCCGTAAAAGCTCTCAGGATGATGGTTCTCGTCATTTTCATCTGCTTCCACAAGGGCGTTGATCTTTTTAAGAGATCTCAGATAGCAATAGTAGGCTATGGGTATGGACCCGTCCCTCATGGGATCGTCATCCCAGGTGAGATCGATCATATACCACTGATCCTCTACGCGCACGGCGTTCCACTGATGACCGCCGTACTCCTCCCCCGTGGCAGGATCGGTGCTGACACTGGTAACACACACACAATCTATACCGTATTTATTGGCCAGATACTGAAATGCGTAGGAATATCCGGCGCAGACTGTCTTTTTTTCGGACCATCCCAAAGCCGAATACATGGACTGGGTGTATTCATTTCCGTCATTGATATAGTTGTTATCCACGGCACTGTCGTTGTAATCCACCCTTTTGCAGATCAGATCATGGATCATCCTGACCTTTTCCTCTTCGGTGTCCTGTTCATCGATGAGCACATCCCAGGCGTCAATGGTCTCGTTCATGGCGTCAATGGCAGCCTTACGCCCGCTGTAGGTCCTGAACTCATCGTAGATGGTGACTGCAAAGATGCCGGTACCATTAAACCCCAGCTCCGCTCCACTCAAAAAGAAGTACTGGGGATTGGAGTACCTGAAGAAACGGAATGCCGTCAGGGCGTCCTTTTCACTGATATCAAGGTTTCCATAATCTATGGGATCCAGAAAATAATAGGACCTCCCGTTACCTGACATGCTCTTGGGCAAAAGGTTCTCGACCGTAACACTGCTGGTGAGAAGCTTCAGGCACTGGGTGTTGAGCATATTATATACCTTCTTCTGATCAGAACTGAGCTGATTGTAATAGTAATAGCTGCCGTAGCGCTCCCATCTGCTGTTGTAATACTTTGAACCCTTTATACCAGAGTCGATCTGCATGGTGATGG
>JAILEN010000068.1 GCA_024687655.1 Lachnospiraceae bacterium
CCCCATGACGAACACAACGATCACCACTGTCGTTATGATCGACTTTACGGGCTCATTCAAAACAAACCCCACTATGCCTGCAGCCAGGAGCGCGAGAAAGTAAGAAATGGAAAACACTACAAACATCCGATCCTTCATATCGATGGATGAGTCGTATAAATAGCAGGTGATTTTATCTCTGATCGCTTTAAAAAACTTCATCGCTCATCCCTCCCCTCGTAGCTTATCATCTCGTCGGGAAGGACGCGCTTCATGACGCGCTCAAATTCGCCGATATCAATGGGCTTTGCAATGAAACCGTCAAAGCCCTCCCTTAAAAACATCTCCCTGGCACCGGAAAGGGCATTGGCAGTAAGGGCAACCACAACGGGATGCCTGAAGCTGGCCTCTGCCACTCCTCTGATCCTCTTCATGGCCTCCACACCGTCCATCTCCGGCATCATGTGATCCATAAATACCACTTCATAATCTCCGGATTCGTATTTTTCGATGGACTCCTTACCGCTTTCGGCAGTGTCCACGATCATGCCGTATTCTTTGAAAAGACCGGTGGCCACCACCAGGTTCATGGGCTCATCGTCCACCACCAGGGCCCTGACTCCGGTAAACATGGGCTTTTCCTCAGCCTGCTGCTCGAAGCTCTCGATATCCCCGTTTAGTATCCGTACTACAGGGAAGCCGTAAAGAGGCTTTGGCATGACAAGTATGCCGCTCTCCTGGGTGGCGGCAAAGCCTGCATTAGCAGAAACCACCACCTTGTAGCCGTCCCGCGCCAGCTGATCCAAAAGCTCGTGATCCTGCTCGTACTCCTCCTGGCCTGTGAAAATATAGGTAATGGGAAGCTCGTTTATAAGACGCTCCAGCTCCCTGGGATCCCCTGCAGAATACAACTTTGCCTTGAGGCCCGTAGCCAGATCCACCGCCATGGATCTGTTGTAATCACGGATGGCGGGAACCTTGTATTTTTCGGGCTTGATGTAAAAGACGGTACCATCCTTCGCCTCGTCCCTTATGGAAAGGCAGGGGGCTGGATCCACCACCTTCATGGGAATGGTCATGCGCACCGTGGTGCCACGGCCCTTTTTGCTTCGTATCTTAACAAAGCCCCCCATCTTGTGGACAAAGCCGTAGACTATGGGAAGTCCGATACCGATACCGCCGGTACTGCGGTTACGCTTTTTATTGGCCTGATACATACCCTTGGAAACTTGCGCCATATCCACACGGGTCATGCCCACGCCCGTATCCGTCACTTCTATCATAAGATTGACGCCATATTTCTGGGGCGCGGAAAAGACCTTGATATAGACTCCGCCCTTCCTGGTAAACTTGATGGCATTTTCCAAAAGATGGCGGAAAACCTTGTGGAGCTTTTTGATATCTCCCTTAAGCAGGGTAGGAGTCTGGGGATCCAGATCCACGATGAGTTCCAGATCCCGGCGCTTTTCATTGGCGTTGAAGTAGGTCACGATATCGTTGACCAGGGAGATGCACATGAAGCTCTCCTCCTCCATGGCCAGCTCACCGCGCTTGAGCTCGGTATAATCCTGGATGTCCTCGATCTGATGTGCCAGCCTGATGCCTGCATCCCTGATGGAATCAAGGCCCTCCCTGTCATCGTCCTTTTGCAGGATGGTGGTCATACCGTTTATAACATTGATAGGGGTACGAAGCTCGTGGGAAATATTGGAAAGAAAATCCTCCACATCATGGTGGCTGTCCTCCACCTCCTTCTGCCATTCCTCCTGTCTCTTCCTTTCCGCTACTCTGCGGGATACGGTAATACGGCTAAAGATGTAGAGATTTAATACACCGCCTACATGGTAGATTATACGCATGGTATTAAAGGCATCCAGATCATGTATAGTGCCATTTTGGTAGAGGAATACGAACTGGATCACCATGACGATGGTATATTCTATCATTATAAGATTGAGTATGGAAATCCTGTCAAGGATGGTAAATGTACCAATGAAAAGCATGGTCGAGATGGATATCTCATAAAGACTGGTATCGTGGATGCCATGGTAGAAAAGCAGAAAGGCATCAAAAAGAAAATACATGCTGGCCCTGGAATCGGGATTGAGCCTCTGGGCAATATGACACCACCAGCATCCGATTATGCCCGCCACAACAAGAGGCGGAACCCAGAACTCCCATCCCCCGAAGAAATTCTGCAAAACACAGGATAATGCGGCCAGCGTAGAGATCACCAGCAGCAAACGCTCTTTTCTGATATCGTTCATATCAAACCCTCAATACGATCAGTCAGTAAAAAAGGTGACCTCTTATATTTTATTTTATTTCGGTTTATTTTTCAACTATAATGGTCACGGGGCCGTCGTTTATGGAGGAAACCTGCATGTCCGCGCCAAACTCACCGGTAGCCACCTCAAAACCGTGGTCCCGGCATTCCGATATGAAAAGCTCATAAAGGGGGATGGCCTTATCCGGTCTGGCGGCATCGGAAAACCCCGGGCGCCTGGAGGATACGTCGGCATAAAGGGTAAACTGGCTTACCACCAGAAGCTTTGCTCCGGCATCCTTGGGGTTGATGTTCATCCTGCCATCTTCATCCCCAAATACCCGAAGACCGCATACCCTATCAGCCACCCATCGGGTGATATCCTCGGTGTCATCCTTATGAACTCCCAGCAGCACCAGGAATCCGCCTTCAATGGCTCCAGTGACCTGCCCGTCTATGGTAACACTCGCTTCCTTTACTCTTGTAACAACAGCTCTCATTTTTATAACCTCTCAGGAAAAGACGGCAGGATCTCTCCCGCCGTCCCAAAAATCTTAATACATCTTTGCCCCCGCAGGGATGTGGGGATCTACCATCAGAAGATGGAGCTTTTCCTCGCCCTCCTCATCGTGTACAGCTGAGATCAGCATACCGCAGGAGTCTATGCCCATCATAGGTCTGGGAGGCAGATTAACTATGGCAATACAGGTCTTTCCGATGAGCTCCTCGGGCTCATAAAAGGGATGGATACCCGAAAGGATGGTCCGATCCTGACCTGTCCCGTCATCCAGGGTAAACTGCAAAAGCTTCTTGCTCTTGGGCACTGCCACACAGTCCTTTACCTTGACTGCTCTGAAATCCGACTTGCTGAAGGTGTCGAAGTCCACGTACTCCTCAAACAGAGGCTCCACCTTAACCTTGGAAAAGTCCAGAGGCTCGCCGGAGATAAGAGGTGCTCCGGGAACAGATGCAGCGGCACTGCCTGAAGATGACGCCCCCTCCGACTTCATGGTCGGGAAGAGCAAAACGTCACGGATGGCCTGGGAATCCGTAAGCAGCATGACCAGACGGTCGATGCCGTAGCCGATACCGCCAGTGGGAGGCATACCTACAGAAAGGGCGTTCAGGAAATCCTCATCCGTATGCTCGGCCTCGTCATCACCTGCGGCAAAGGCCTCCTCCTGTGCCTCGAATCTCTTTCTCTGGTCAATGGGATCGTTGAGCTCAGAATAAGCATTACACATCTCCCATGTATTTATGAAAAGCTCAAAACGCTCAACCTTTTCGGGATCGTCGGGCTTCTTTTTCGTAAGAGGTGAGATGGCAAGGGGATGATCCATGACAAAGGTAGGCTGGATCAGCTCCTTCTCGCAGAACTCCTCGAAGAAGAGATTTACGATATCACCCTTCTTGTGTCGCTCCTCAAACTCCACGCCCTTTTCCTTTGCGATGGCCTTGGCCTCCTCATCGGTGGCGATGGCGTCAAAGTCCACACCCGCATACTTTTTGATGCAGTCGATCATGGTGATGCGCTCAAAGGGCTTACCGAAATCAAGCTCGATGCCGTTGTAGGTAAACTTGGTGGTTCCCACAACAGTCTCAGCCAGATGCTTGAACATAGCCTCTGTCAGATCCATCATGCCATAGTAATCGGTATATGCCTGATACAGCTCCATCAGGGTGAACTCGGGATTGTGGCGGGTGTCCACACCCTCATTCCTGAATACACGGCCAATCTCATATACTCTCTCCAGGCCGCCTACGATAAGACGCTTCAGATAGAGCTCCAGGGAAATACGAAGCTTCACATCCTCGTTAAGTGCATTGTAGTGGGTCTCAAAGGGACGGGCTGCAGCTCCGCCGGGATTACTCACCAGCATGGGTGTCTCAACCTCCATAAAGCCTCTGTCGTCCAAAAATCTCCTGATCTCCTTTAAGATCTGGGAACGTTTGATAAAGGTGTCCCTGACCTCGGGATTCATCACCAGATCCACATAGCGCTGACGATAACGAAGGTCAGTATCGGTGATGCCGTGAAACTTCTCGGGCAGGATCTGAAGTGACTTGGTAAGAAGTGTAAGCTCCCTGGCGTGAACGGAGATCTCACCGGTCTTGGTCTTGAATACAAAGCCCTTAACACCCATGATGTCGCCCACGTCATACTTTTTAAACTCAGCATAGGCATCATCACCCAGATCATCACGGGTAACATAGATCTGCATGTCTCCGTTTTTATCACGAAGATTTGCAAAGGAAGCCTTGCCCATGACACGCTTGAACATCATACGGCCCGCTATGGAAACCTCCTGTCCCTCCAGCGCATCGAAATCGTCACGGATATCCGTGGTGTGGTGGGTTACGTCATATTTTGTGATCTTGAAGGGATCCCTGCCTGCTTCCTGCAGAGCCTCCAGCTTTTCTCTCCTGATCTTGAGCAGCTGATTCTCATCCTGCTGTCCCTGATTCTTTACTCCTGCCATTTTTTCCTCCTACAATATGGGATTCATATTTTTTAAAACCCCGTATCGAGATCGATCCGGGGTTAATATCTGCTAATTAGACTTCTGTATCGCAAGCACCTTGTACTTGAACTCTCCGGCCTCAGTCACCGCTGTCACTGTGTCGCCTACCTTGGCGCCCAGCAGTGCATGTCCCACGGGGGACTCATTGGAGATCTTGCCCTTGAGGCTGTTGGCCTCGGTGGAACCTACGATCTTGTACTCCAGCTCCTCATTAAACTCTATATCCAAAATCTTGACCTTGGCGCCGATGTTGATCTTGTCTGTCTCAACCTCTTCCTCGACTACAACCTCAACGTTTTTCAGTATAGCCTCGATCTGCTCAATACGTGCCTCAATGTCACGCTGCTCGTCCTTGGCTGCATCATACTCGGCGTTCTCGGATAGGTCGCCCTGCTCCCTGGCCTCTTTGATCTTCTCGGCGATCTCCTTACGCTTGACTACCTTCAGATCCTGCAGCTCCTCTTCAAGCTGCTTAACGCCTTCATATGTCATAACATGCTTTTTTGTTTCCATAGCACCCTATCCTTTCTATCATGAACTCGTCACGATCAAAAACAAGCTCTGCTCACGCAGCCACAACATTTTATACTAACCAACCTCCTTTGTCAAGGCATAAAGCTCCTCATAAGTCTCAACCGAGCAAAGCATGCCCCTAAGCTTTGAAGCGTTCTTGTAGCCGGTGGTATACCAGGCCGCGTGCTTTCTCATCTCCCTTATGCCCATGTGCTCGCCCCTGTAGTCTATCTGGGCTTTTGCATGACGTAGGAGCATCTTGCACATCTCTTCCGCCCCCGGTCTGTCCGGTTCTGTGCCGGTCTCTATCCCGGTAAGTATCCTTTTAAATATCCAGGGGTCACCCTGACATGCCCTTCCTATCATAAAGCCGTCGCAACCGGTTTCCTCATACATCCGACGTACATCCGCCGCGCTTTTTATATCTCCGTTTCCGAATACCGGCACCGACACCGCTGACTTTACATCTGCTATGATATCCCAGTGGGCCTGACCCGAATAGTACTGCTCCCTGGTGCGGCCATGTACCGCTATGGCCTGTGCACCTCCTGCCTCCGCAGCCCTGGCTATTTCCACTGCATTTATATGGGCCTCATCAAAGCCCCGTCTGATCTTTACGGTCACCGGTTTTTTTATGGCCCCTGATACAGAGGAAACGATGCTTTCCACCAGCCCGGGGTCCTTCATCAGAGCCGATCCCTCTCCGTTATTGACCACCTTCGGAACGGGACAGCCCATGTTGATATCCAAAATGTCAAAATCCCTGTCCTCTATCATCCTTGCGGCCTCCGCCATGACATCGGGCTCACAGCCGAATATCTGCAGGGAGATGGGATGCTCCGCTGGATCAGTCTCTATCATGGCATCCGTCTTTTTGTTGTGATAGGTCACCGCCTTGGCACTGATCATCTCCATACACAAAAGCCCGGCTCCCTGTTCCTTGCAGAGCAAACGAAATGGCAGGTCGGTTACGCCTGCCATGGGTGCCAATATAAGATTATTGGGGATCGTCACGTCACCTATCCTTACGGGTTTAATTATGCCTGTCATTCTTTTTATCCTGTTTTTCAAAGACCATACGGATACCGATGAGGGTCAGGTCAGGATTGTACACGTCTATGCATTTGGTCTCTCCTGAGATCATGCCTCCCAGACCTCCGGTGGCCACCACCTTGACATTCTTATACCCCGATTCCTCTATCATACGCCTGACCACATATTCAGTCTGACCGATCTGGCCGTAGACCAGACCTGCCTGCATGGAGCTCACCGTCTCCCTGGCCAAAATAGAAGGGGGCTTTACGATCTCTACCTCGGGCAGCTTCGCGGCGTCCTGCCAAAGAGCACGGGCCGACATCCTGATACCGGGGGCCGTAACTCCGGCCACAAAGGCTCCGGTGTCATCCACCAGATCGTAGGTGGTAGCTGTACCATAGTCCAGAACCAACACCGGTCCTCCATAGAGACCATAGGCTCCCGCCGCATCCACGATACGGTCGGCACCGATCTGCTTGGGGTTTTCCGTAGCTATCCTGATGCCCGTCTTCACTCCTGCCTCAACGATCAGGGGTGTCACATTGAAATACTTGATGATACCGCTGGTAAGGGAGTGCATCACCGCCGGCACAACGCTGGCTATGACCGCATCCGTGATATCCTCACGGTGAAGCCCGTTCATCTCCATCATGTCGGCTATGGTGATACCGTACTCGTCCGAGGTTCTTATGACCCGGGTGGTGAGCCTGTACCTGCCTAAAATATCTTCACCGTCAAATACTCCCAGTGAAATGTTTGTGTTTCCTACGTCTACCGCTAAAAGCATTATTCATCCTCTCCCAAAAAGAATACCCTGAAATAGGTCTCAAGTGATTCAAAAAGCTCCGATTTCTGGCGCCTCAGCTGCTTGATCTTGAGTACAGAGCCGATCTCATCGTATAAAAGATCGTTCTCCTCGGCGTCCGTCGTCATGGAAAGATTCCCGTCGTCATCAAAGGACAGTGTCAGTATGCCTCCGATCTCCTCGGTGTAGATCACACACATGGACTTGAGCTCGTCCTTTACCGGCTGGGGCAGCTGATCAAAATCCGGATTCAGATAGTATTTTCTCTCGTATTTATTTGAAACGCAAAGTATTACATTGTCTTGGTACATTTATGTTTTTCCTCTTAAGATTCTTCGCTTCGCTCAGAATGACATACTTTTTTCCTGTCATCCTGAGGGCGAAGCCCGAAGGATCTTTATACGTAACCATATATACCCCGTACGGAGACCTCGCCGGAATCTATGATCCGCTCGCCGTCTTCTGTCTTAACATGGAGGGCTCCGGCCTCATCCGCAAAGAGCGCCTCCCCCTCGAAGGGACCCAGCGGATCCAGGACTCTGACCATCCGACCCCGGTTTACAAGTCTCTCATTATAATATGAAAGCACGCTTTTCAGATCCTTTGTCCGAAGAAAGTCCTCATAGTGCTTTGCAAAATGATACCAGATATCTCCGATTATCCTGCCGCAATGGGTGGGTTCGGTGCGTCCCGCCGCCTCCATCTCCAGATCCAGGGAGGTGGCGATATCCGCAATCTCAGGATCAAACTCACGGATGTGCACGTTTACGCCTATGCCAACCACCACATGATCGGGCCTGCCATCATCATCAAGTATCATTTCATTTAAGATACCGCAGACCTTTTTTTCACTTATCAAAACGTCATTTGGCCACTTTATGCCCACAGGCAGGCCATAGAGATCCTCAATAGTCTCTGCCACAGCCACCGCCGCCAGCGGGGTGATCCGTGGTATGTACTCCGATTCAACATCCCGTGGATACAGGATCATACTGGTGGATATGGATGAACCCGGCGGAGAGCTCCATGTATGTCCGCTCCTACCACGACCGCCGGTCTGTGTCCCTGCGGAAAGTACCAGAAACTCCCGGCAGCGTCCTGCCGCCGCTCTGCGCTTCAGCTCATCGTTGGTGGAATCGATCTCGTCAATATGTTCAAATTCTATAGTCATTACTTCAGTGTAGCGTACATTATGGCCTTGATGGAATGCATACGGTTCTCGGCCTCATCAAATACGATGGAGCGATCACTCTCGAATACATCATCCGTTACCTCCAGCTCGTCCAAGCCAAACTTTTCATATACCTGTCTGCCCACCTCGGTCTCAAGATTGTGATAGGAGGGGAGACAGTGCATGAATTTGGCACCGGGCTTGGCAAAGGAGAAGGCTCTCTCATTGACCTGATAGGGCTTAAGTGCATCGATGCGCTCCTGCCATGCGGACTCGGGCTCACCCATGGATACCCAAATGTCAGTATAGATCACGTCCGCATTTCGGCATCCCACCGCCACATTGTCCGTAAGGGTGACGCTGCCGCCGCTTTCAGCTGCCAGCTCTTTGGCACGGTCCACCAGATACTTTTCGGGATAATATTTGGGATCGGTGCAGGCCACAAAGTCCATGCCCAGCTTTGCACAGGTCACCATCAGGGAATTGCCCATGTTAAAGCGGGCATCACCCATGTATACAAAACGGATACCCTTTAGTTTGCCGAAATGCTCCCTGATGGTCAGCATGTCAGCTATCATCTGGGTGGGATGAGACTGGTCTGTCAGCCCGTTCCATACGGGAACTCCTGCATTTTCCGCCAGCTCGTCCACAATATCCTGACCGAAGCCCCTGTACTCTATGCCGTCAAACATACGGCCCAGTACACGGGCTGTATCCGCAATGCTCTCCTTGCGTCCGATCTGGGATCCGTCGGGATCCAGATAGGTCACGTGCATACCCAGATCATGGGCTGCCACTTCAAAGGAGCAGCGGGTACGGGTGCTGGTCTTTTCAAATATCAAAACGATGTTTTTCCCCGTAAGCTCATTATGGGGGATGCCCTTTTTCTTTTTTTCCTTGAGCTCTGCTGCCAGGTCGATGAGATACTCAATCTCCCCGGCAGTAAAGTCCATCATCTTCAGAAAGCTTTTTCCTTTTAAATCTACCATAAATACCTCCATTAAGATCCTTCGCTAGGTTGAAGTCATCTCCGATGACTTCTTAAGGCTTCTGGTTCCGACAGAAGCTTCAACACGCTCAGGATGACATGGGAGCGCAGCCTATCTGTCATTCTGAGGGCGTAGCCCGAAGAATCTTACT
>JAILEN010000073.1 GCA_024687655.1 Lachnospiraceae bacterium
GCCCTGATGGATGAATTCCTGGCCCCCAGTGCCTTTCTGGTACCTATCTCCCTGGTTCGTTCCGTCACACTCACCAGCATAATATTCATCACTCCGATGCCTCCCACCAAAAGGGCTATCCCCGCTATAATGGATATGGCCGTGGTAATAGTGGACAAAAGTTCATCCAGCATCCCAACCAATCCGGTGAAGCTGATGGCCGTCACCCTGAAATCCGGGTTGCCCCTGTAGTAGGGCTCGAAAAAGTCTGCTATCTCATTGGCCAGCTTGGTGGTATCCTCACCCACTGCGATGACCACCTCGATGGCCTCAAAGGCCATGGCCAGTCTGCCTATTTTCACTCCGCATCTGATGGGTACGAATATGGTGCTGGCCATACCAAACTGTGACATCATTTCCGACTGCTGGGACTGGGAGGTATATACTCCCACTATGGTGAGTGTCACCATCTGATCCTCTACTATGGTGGATATCTCCCGTCCCACGGCACCCTCGTAGTCACCGTCATAGAGGTCATCCACAAAATCCTCTGATACCAGACATACATATCTGCCGTTTTCAAAATCGCCTGCATTCATCATGTTGCCGGCGGTGATATCGATGGCATTGGGAATGAAATATCCCACGGGAACCCCGTAGATATTGACCTTGGCGGACTCCTTGCCGTTTTCGATGGTGGCGCTTCCCGCATTTACATGGACAGCCACCGCTCGTATCTGATCACCGAAGGCCTCGCACATATCGTCTATCATCTCCTCGCTGATCATATCCGACTCCTCCATGTCACGGCCGGTGGAAAGTGACCCGAATACCAGACCGTCCACGGAAGCTTCCTCATCCTCATCGTCTCTCTCCACCACCTGAACGTATACGTCGCTGGCGCCTACTGACTGGAGGTTTTCGGATACGGAGATGGTCAAGGAATTGCCCACGGTAAAAATGCCTATTACCGATGCTATGCCGATGATGATTCCCAGCATGGTAAGAAGCGCCCTCATCTTGTTCGCTTTTAGACTGGTCATGGCCAGCCTGACATTTTCCCATAACAGCATTGCTTTTCCTCTATTGACCTAAGTGTAATAAGATTCTTCGGCCTTCGGCCTCAGAATGACAAAGGAAAAACCGTCATCCTGAGCGTGGTGAAGCTTCTGTCAGAGACAGAAGCTTGAAGAAGTCATCGGAGATGACTTCAACCTAGCGAAGGATCTTAAACTACACCATCGTGTTCTATTATGAATCCATCCCGGATGTTGATTATCCGATCAGTCTCGGAGGCCAGTTCCGGGGAATGTGTGATCAAAACAATGGTCTTTTTCCTGTCCTTATTGAGCCTGTGAAAAATATCCATCACCAGTCGCCCTGTCTTGGTATCCAGTGCACCGGTGGGCTCGTCCGCCAAAATGATAGCCGGATCATTGGCCATGGCCCGGGCTATGGCAACACGCTGCTTTTGTCCGCCGGAGAGCTCCTCCGGAAGATGGGATGACCGGTCCGCCATCTCCACCAGCTCCATGAGCTCATGGGCCCGCTCTTTTCGCTTGCCCGCCGACATGCCAGCATAGAGCATGGGAAGCTCCACGTTTTTCAGGGCAGAGGTCTTGGCGATCAGGTTGTATGTCTGGAAGACAAAACCTATCTTTCTGTTTCGGATATCGGAAAGGTAGTCATCCGGAGCCGCCTGCACGTCTATACCGTCCAGATAGTACTCGCCGGAGGTGGGGCGGTCCAGCGCTCCGATAATGTTCATCAGGGT
The DNA here is from genome assembly GCA_024687655.1 of Lachnospiraceae bacterium. GTDB lineage: Bacteria > Bacillota > Clostridia > Lachnospirales > Lachnospiraceae > JAILEN01. Next base: position 1,754 of record JAILEN010000073.1, read on the forward strand.
GGACTTACCGCTGCCTGAGGGTCCCACCACCGAGACAAACTCTCCCTCACTTACAGACATGTTGATGCCGTGGAGGATTTCCAGCTCGTTGGGCCGTCCGATGTAAAATTTTTTAACTATATCCTTTAACTCTATGATCATTTTCAGATCCTTCGCTTCGCTCAGGGTGACACCGTAACTCTGAGGGCTTCAGCCCGAAAAGTCTTAGATACCTCCTGCAGATCCCATAACATTCAGCAGGTCGTCCACACTCTGGACGGAATCGGAATCAGGGATGACCACCTGCCTGCCCTCTATGTCCTCATCGGTGATGAGTTCAACATAGTAGGTACCCTCCAGGCCGGTCTGTACCTCTACCTCATCATAGAGTGCCGCCAGGATCGCAGTCTTGTCCACATCCTTTGAGGACTTGCCCGAATTCGCAGCTTCCTCTTTTGAATCGTCCTTGTCCTCATCCTTCTTCTTCCAAAAACTAAACCAGGACTTCTTCTCTTCCTTTTCCTCAGTGGCCTCGGCATCCTTTTTCACCAGATAGATATACTTCTTATCGTCATCCTTGGTCTGCACTGCCTCCATGGGAACGGAGATCACATTGTCCGCCTCCTGTAAAACGATGGAAATCTTGGCGTTCATGCCGATACGCAGACGCTCATTGGTGTCATCCAGATCGATCTTGATGGTATACTCAGCCTCCGAGGAGCCTGCCCCGCCCAGAGCCGGCACATTGGAGAGGTCCATATCACTGAGACCACCGCCCATGGTGGAGCCCAGTCCTGAAAGCAGGTCGCCACCACCGCCGCTGCCCATGCTGTTTGTGGACTTGGGAGCAATATAGGATACCTCGCCGGTCAGCTCATCATTTCTGGTGGCATCTGTCTTTAAAACCGCACGCATACCCTTTTTCACATCCGGTATATCGTACTCACCTACGGTGGCCTCCACATACAACACATCCATGCCCTCGATCACCACCAGGGTGCCGCCGTAGTAGGTATCGTCCACCTCGGCATGTACCTCCGTAACAGTACCGTCGGCAGGTGCATATAAAACAGCATCCTCCAGCTGCTCATCCAGGCGCTTTAAGGTATCCTCATAATTTTCAATGAGCCTGTCATAGTTTTCTATACTAGACTCTGCCATGTCGTCATAATTCTTTTTGGCGTCCGGCAGGGAATTGTCGTCAGAATTTAAAATGGTCTCGTAGGACTGCCTTGCAGAGTTCTTGTTATTTCTGGCGGTCTCCACATTCTGCTTTTTAGCTGCAAGGGTCTGATCCATCTGAGCCCTGGCATTGTCCGATGCAGACGAAAAATCGGTCTGGTTGTAAAGCTTCTGATAGTCAGCCAGATCCTTTTTCGCTTCGTCGTAGGTGGCATTGGCAGTCTCCAAATTCTCCTTTGCGATCTCAAGGTTCATATGGTATTCGTCGTACCGCTCCTCCATCTCCCTGTCATATCTGTCGTCCTGCTCCTCACGGTCCTCGATGGTCTGGGCCTTGTCCTCCCGGGCATCCTCTAAGTCCTTTGCCGTGTCCTCACGGGTCTCCATGAGTTCCTCCACGTCAAAAGCAACCAGCCTGTCTCCCTTTTTCACCTCATCACCCTCGCTGACATACACCTGGGTGATCTTGGATCCGGTGATGTCTGCGGAGACCTCCTCGGACTCCTTGGCCTTGATGACTCCGGTGCCGCTGACGGATGACACAATATCCCTGCGGATGATCTCCTCCGTCTTGTACTGGTCCTCCGCTGAAGAATCGTCCTTTGGAGAAAAGATCAAAAACAGGATCAGGGCCGCAGCTGCGATCCCAATGATGATTATGAGCATGCGCTTTCTTTTTTTTCTCTGCTTTTCGATTTCGTCCATACTATATTCCCGTGCTCTAAGATTCTTCGTCAGGTTGAAGTCATCTCTGATGACTTCTTC